>CAYRQC010000324.1:0-2896 GCA_964426265.1 uncultured Phycisphaerales bacterium
GCGATCCCGGTCGACACCATCAACCGCGTGGTGACGGAGATCCTGCGCTTCGGGCAGGCGCAGCGGCCGACGCTCGGCGTGCAGATCGCGCAGGACGTGGTCAGCCAGTACTACCGGATCGACGGGGTGATCGTGATCGGCGTCTTGAAGGGGAGCGGCGCCGACCGTGCCGGCATCATCGGCGAGCCGCTCGGCCCCGGCCCGAAGTTCCGCCCGAGCCGCCGCAGCGACGTCATCGTCGGCGTGAACGGAACCGCGGTGCGCACCAGCAACGACCTCTTCCGCGAGCTCACCCACCACGAGGTCGGCGACACCGTGAAGGTCGAGCTCCTGCGCGGCGGAAGGCGCGTTCCAGTCGAGGTGGAGCTCAAGGACTTCCGGCAGTGAGGACCGTCACGCTCGCGACGCTGCTCGGGTTCGCGTGTGCTGCTTGTGGCGCGTGTGGCGAGACGCCACAGCTCTCGCCGCGCCACGACACCGGGCCCGACGCGCAAGCCGCGTCGACCAGCAACGCGACGCCACCCGCGGTCGCCTCGGCCGAGGGAGCCGATGGTCGCGCGGAGATCGTCCCGACGGTCGCTGCGCGCAACGCCGTCGATCCCGATGCGCCCGATCCCGAGCAGCGGGTGAAGCCGGCGCGCCGGGCCGGCGACGTCGAGCCGGAGGACGGTGCCGACGTTCCGCCCCCCACTGCCGAGGATCGTTGGATGAAGGCCGAGCAGTACGACATCGACTTTGACGGCAAGAACCTGCGCACGTTGCGCATTGGCAAGCCGGGCTGGCCCGAGGTGCTGCTGCTGCACGGCGCGCGCTTCAACTGTCGGACGTGGCTCGAGCTCGGGACGCTCGAGCTGTTGGCGAAGAACGGCTACCGGGCCGTGGCGATCGACCTTCCCGGCTACGGCAAGTCGAACGAGATCACCACCAAGATGGAGGAGTTCCTCCACGTCGCGCTGCCCTATCTCGACTTGAAGCACCCGGTCCTCGTCTTCCCGTCGATGAGTGGCGGCTTCGCCTTCCCGTTCGTGATCGCCCATCCCGAGCAGATCGCCGGGCTGGTGCCGATCGCACCGGTCGCGATCGACGACTACGGCGCGAAGCTCACCGGCCTCACGATCCCGACGCTGATCGTCTGGGGCGAGGCCGACAACGTGATCCCGATCGCCAAGGCCGAGACGCTCCACCTGCTCCTCCCCAAGTCGGAGAAGCTGGTGCTGCCGAAAGCGAGCCACGCCTGCTACCAGGACGATCCCGAAGGATTCCATGCGGGGTTGCTGCGCTTCTTGAAGGGGATCGACCCGCGACCGAAGCCACTACTCGGGCGGTGAGAGCTCGACCTTGCGCGTGACTCTGCGGCTGACTCTGCGCTTGCGCCTGAGCTTCAGCGCAGTGCCGGAGTCTCGAGCAGAAACGCGTACTCGGTAAGGGCGGAGAGCCCTTTGGCGCGAAAGTGGGGTTCCTCGTCGAGCACCGATTTCTGCCCGAGCAGTTCGAGGCGCCCGGCTGTACCGAAGTGGCGGACCACTTCCGAGCACGCCACCGAAAAGGGCGGACCGGCCATCCGTGTCTGGTCGTACTCGAGCCCGATCAGGAGCATCCGACCGCCCGGAGCCAGGAGGGTGAGCAGCTTCGCGGCGTAGTCCGCACGGCGTTCGAGCGGCAGCGCGATCAACGCCGCGCGATCGAACAGCGCCGGGAACTTCCCGTGGAGCGCCGGGTCGACGGCGAACAGATCGCCGTGCCAGAGCTCGATGCGGCCGCTCGCCAGCACTCGAATGGGCGAACCGGGAGGCGTCGCCTGCACGCTGAACGGCCGCTGCTGCTCGGCGAAGAAGGCGCACAGCGCCTGCTCAGCGAGATCAACCCCGACCACGGAATGGCCGCGCTGTTCGAGCCACACCAGGTCGACGCTCTTGCCGCAGAACGGCACGAGGACGCGCTCATCGCCCGCCGACAGGAAGCGGCCGGCATGCTCGACGAGCCACGCCTGCACCGTCGGTCGATGGAATCCGATCCGTCCCTCGGCCCAGCGGGCGATCCAGTAGTCAGCGTCCATCGCCGCTGCCGCCAAACCGCGGCGCCCGCTTTTCGAGGAAAGCGCGGAGCCCTTCGAGCGCATCCGGTGTCTTCATGAGCGACTCGAGGTAGAGCCGCTCAACCGCCGCGAGCCGCTCGTCGAAGCGATCGAGCAGCGTCGTGCGCGCCGCCCGCAGCGCGAGTCGCAACGACGTCGCCGAGAGCGGCAACCAGCGCTCCCGCACGAACGCGAGCGCCGCAGCGAGCGGATCGGCCCCCCCACCGATGCCCTCGACGACCTCATCCACGAGCCCCAGCGCGCGCGCCTCATCGGCCCCGATGCGTCGGCCGGTAAGCAGCAGGTCGTGCGCCGCGGCCTGCCCGATCCGCGCCTCCAGCAGCAGTGACGCGACCGGCGCAAACACCCCAAGCGCGATCTCCGGCGTCCCGAGCTGCACATCCCCCGCCGCGACGATCCTCGACGCCAGCAGGGCCAGCTCGAGCCCGCCGCCGAGGCAGAGCCCCTGCACCACCGCCACTGCCGGGATCGACGCCGCAAACCATTCGCGCACGAATCCATGAAACGTCGCGAGGAACGGCCCGATCCGCTCTGGCAGGTGGTCCTGGATACTCGCCCCATACGAGAAGTGCGGCCCCGCCGCGCTCACGATCACCGCGTGTGGCGGCGCGTTGACGCACCCGCGCAACGCCGCCCGCAGCGCCTCCACCACGCCCAAATCGAGGACGTTCCCCGGCGGCGCCGCGAGCCGCCAATGCTCGACGCGTCCGCCGTCCAACCGCTCGATCTCGAGTCGTGGGTCTCCCATGAAGCCCGCATCATGCCGCGCGCGTGGATGGGAGGTCTGCCGACCCTGCGGCG
>CAYRQC010000325.1:0-2536 GCA_964426265.1 uncultured Phycisphaerales bacterium
CGAGGTCGTGGGCACCGCGGCCAACGGCCGGGTCGCGGTGACGCAGGTCGAGGCGCTGCAACCCGATGTGGTGACGCTCGACATCGAGATGCCGGAGATGGACGGGCTCGAGGCACTCGCGCAGATCCACCTTCGCTGGCCGAAGATCCCGGTCGTGATGTTCAGCACGCTCTCGCAGCGCGGCGCGACGGCGACCTTGGAGGCACTCGGTGCCGGCGCGGTCGACTACGTGACCAAGCCGACCAACACGGCCGGTCTCGAGGCGGTGATGCACACGCTGCGCGCCGACCTGCTGGAGAAGGTGAAGCTCCATGGCCGGTTGGCGGCCGAGCGCGATGGGCGCGAGAAGGTGCGGCCGCCCGGGTTCGTGACCTGGAAGCCGCAGCAGCGGCAGGAGCACGCGACGCGGATCGCGGGGTTGCCGCCGCGGTCGGCGCCGACGCCGGCGCGCGCATCCGCTCCGGTGGCGCCGTCGCGTCGCGCACTGCCGGGTATGGCGCCTGAGGTCGTCGTCATCGGCGTCTCGACGGGCGGTCCGCCGGCGCTCAACACACTGCTGCCGATGTTTCCCAAGACGTTTCCGCTGCCGATCCTGATCGTGCAGCACATGCCGCCACTCTTCACCAAGATGCTCGCGCAGCAGCTTGCGACGCAGTGTCAGCTTCCGGTCGCGGAGGCGCACGCAGGAATGACCGTCGAACCGGGGCACATCTACATCGCTCCCGGCGACTGGCACATGACGCTCGAGCGCGGCGCTGCAGCGCTCCAGATCGTGCTCGACCAGAAGACGCACGAGAACTCGTGCCGGCCGTCGGTCGACCCGCTCTTCCGCTCCGCGGCGCGCGTCTTCGGATCACGCGTTCTCGGGGTCGTGATGACGGGGATGGGCTCGGACGGGCTGGCCGGGAGCCAATCGATCAAGGATGCCGGCGGCGCCGTACTCGTGCAGGACGAGGCGACGAGCGTGGTCTGGAGCATGCCGGGTCACGTGGCCGAGCGCGGTCTCGCCGATGCCGTCGTGCCGCTGCCAAGCCTCGCCTCGGAGATCCTCGCGCGCGTGCCGACGAACAGCCGGACTCCCACTGCGATGCCCCTCCACCGATGACGCTGCTTCCGCCGCCGCCGCCTTCCATTCCACTGGTGCCGTCGACTTCCGCCGTGGTGATCGGCGCGCCGATCGGACCGACGTCGGGCACCTTGTCGCCGGGCGTCACGCCGGTCGACTTCGAGCTGGTTCGCCGCCTCGTGCGCGAGCGGTCCGGGATCGTGCTCGAACCGCGTCAGGACTATCTGCTCACCACGCGCCTGCGGGCGCTCGCGACGCGCCGCAGCCTGAGTCCGCTCGCGAAGCTCTTCGACCTGTTGCGGCTCGGTTCCGATGCGCGGCTCTCCGACGAGATCGTCGAGGCACTCACCACCAACGAGACCAGCTTCTTCCGCGACGCCGAGCCGTTCGAGGCGTTGAAGGGCCATGTGCTGCCGCAGCTGCTGCGGGCGCGTGCGTCGCGGCGTGCGCTCCGCGTCTGGTCGGCGGCCTCGTCGAGCGGGCAGGAGGCCTACAGCATGCTCATGCTGTTGCGCGACAGCTTCCCGCAGCTCGGTGCCTGGAGGACCGAGGTGCTCGGGACCGACCTGAACGCCACGATGATCCGCCGCGCGCGCGAGGCGACCTACTCGGGCCTCGAGGTCCAGCGCGGCATGACCGCCGCGACCATCGCGCGCTGGCTCGAGCCGGTCGGCGACGAGTTCCGCGTGAAGGAGGAGCTGCGCAAGCTCGCCGAGTTCCGCGAGATGAACCTGATCGGCGCGTGGCTGCCGCTCGCGACGTTCGACCTGGTGCTGCTGCGCAACGTCCTCATCTATTTCGACCTCGAGACCAAGCAGAAGGTCTTGCAGCGGTTGCGAGCGGTGCTCAGTCCCGACGGCTTCCTGATGATCGGCGCGTCGGAGAGCCTGCTCGGCGTCGATGAAAGCTGGAAGACCATCCGGATCGGCCGCATGACTGTGTACCAGCCGTGAACCGCTGGAAAGCCCCCGGAGTGGGGGTCGGAACGGTTTTCCATCAACCTCCGCGCCGCCGGTGTCCGATCTTCGTCTCGGTCATTGGCTCTCGCGGGGAACGGACATGAAGATCCTGGTCGTGGATGACAGCAAGGCGATGCGCAAGATCGTGGCGCGCACGCTGAAGCAGGCGGGCTTCGAGAGCCACTCCGTCGAGGAGGCCGAGAACGGCGTGCAGGCGTACACCGCGATCGCCGCGGCGCCGCCCGATCTCGTGCTCTGCGACTGGAACATGCCGGAGATGAACGGCATCGAGTTGCTCCAGAAGCTGCGCGCCGAAGGCAAGGGCGTGAAGTTCGGCTTCGTCACGACCGAAGGCACGCCGGAGATGCGCAAGCTCGCGATGGACTCGGGCGCGCTCTTCCTGATCGCGAAGCCCTTCACTCCCGAGACCTTCCAGCAGGTGCTCCAACCGTTGCTGCAACCAGTGCTCGCCTGATGGACCCGATGAATACGACCTGCGCGACCACGCCGA
>CAYRQC010000326.1:0-12583 GCA_964426265.1 uncultured Phycisphaerales bacterium
CACCGACCCCGACCGCCGCGAGCCCGAACCTCGCGCTGCTCGAAGCGCGCAACCTCTTCCGCCTCTACTCGAACGGCGCGCGCGACGGCGCTCCGGTGCTGCAAGACGTGTCGCTCGCGGTGCCCGAAGGGAAGTTCGTCGTCGTCATGGGGCCGAGCGGCTCGGGCAAGTCGACGCTGCTCCATCTGCTCTGCGGACTCGACGAGCCGTCGTCGGGCCAGATATTCCTGGCCGGCCAGGAGGTCACCCGCCTCTCCGATGAGCAACGGACGCTGCTGCGGCGCGCCTGGGTCGGCTTCGTCTTCCAGTTCTTCAACCTGGTGCCGAACCTCACCGTCGCCGAGAACATCGCCTTGCCGCTGCTGCTGCAAGGCATCACCGAGCCGCGTGGCGACGAGCGGTTCACCAAGGTCACCCGCCTCTTCGGTCTCGAGGACAAGCTCGACCGCCGGCCGCACGAGCTCTCGGGCGGCGAGATGCAGCGCACGTCGATCGCCCGCGCGGTGGTCCACCAGCCGCGCGTCGTCTTCGCTGACGAGCCGACCGGCAACCTCTCCACGCGCGCCGGGCTCGAGGTGATGCAGTACCTGCGCCGCGCCGTCGACGAGCTGGGGCGCACCGTATTGCTGGTCACCCACAATCCGCGCGACGCGCGCTTCGCCGACGAGCTCCACTTCCTCAAGGACGGACGGATCGACCTGGCCAAGTCACTGCACGGGAAAGGGATCGATGAACCTCACATCCACGCTCGCCTGGAGGAGCTTGGCATCTAGGCCGGCCCGCTCCTTCACGGCGGCGCTCGGGATCGGCGTCGGCATCGCGACCGTCCTCTCGGTCCAGATCGTCGACCACAACACGATCCTGACCCAACGGATGCGCTCCGCCGCGTCGGTCCTGGGCCACCCCGATGTCGTGATCGAACCGCTCACCGCCGGTCTTCCGGAAGGCGGCGCTGCGCCCGCGGAGATCGCGACCGACCGCGACCTTGCCTCCTTCTGCGGTGTCTTCTATGGCCACGCGGAGCGGGTGATCGAGGACGGCGCGAGCGGCGCCCCCACGCCGAAATCCAAGTCCGCGGCGCGCCACGCCACCGACGTCACCACGATCGCCGTCGGTCCGCTCGCGGCCAGCCAGTTCGAGGCCTACGTCGTCGGCGAAGGCCACGACTTCTCGGGCAGTGGCGCGCATGAGCTGCTCGTTCCCGAGCAGATCGCGAGCGAGCTCGAGCTCCACGTCGGCGATCGCGTCACGCTGCGCGCGGCGGTGCCGGTGCGGCAGGGCTGCATCGACGGCAAGCTGGTCACGCGAGACCACCAGAAGCCGCCCGGCACGCCGATCGAGCTCACCATCGTCGGGCTGCTCGCACCGGAGAACATCGGCTCACAACCGGTCCTCGTGGTGCCGTTCGAAACCGCGGCCGAGCTCTACCGCGACGCCCATGTGCAGGCGACCTACTGGGGCCGGCTGCGCGAAGGCGCCGTCTGGCAGGATGTCGCGCAGCGGCTGAAGGAGCACTGGACCGTCGAGAAGCCGAAGGGGGCGATGATCGGCGAGCGGATCGACCAGAAGGCGTTCCGCAAGTCGCTCGGGATCACGAGCTGCCTCGCGCTGCTGCTCGGGCTTTTCGTGATCTACAACGCCTTCTCGATGGCGCTGGTCGAACGGGTACGCGAGATCGGGCTGCTGCGCGCGCTCGGGCTGACGCGCGGCGAGATCGCGCGCGCGGTGCTCTTCGAGGGGTTCCTGCTCGCCTGCATCGGCGCACTGCTCGGGGCGCTCCTCTCGATCGGGCTGGTCGCGCTGATGCAAGAGCTCGGCATCACCACGCTCGGCCACGGCAAGCCGCTGCAGATCCTCGAGATCCCGTGGGGGATGGCGCTCGGCGTCGTCGGGCTCGGGATGCTCTTCGCGCTGTTCGGGATGGCGGCGCCGCTGCTGCGCGCGCGCCATCTCTCGGTCATCGAGGCGCTGCGCGCCGGCCGCCTCGCGCTCCGCTCCGATCCCGGGTTTTCGCTGCGGGTCGGACTGATGCTCGGCACGCCGCTGCTGATCCCGCTGATCTTCACGCTGGTGACGCCGCCGCTCGGCGAGCGGCAGGAGCAGGTGCACGGGCTGATCCTCGAGCTCGCGGGCGTGGTCGCCGGCTTTTTCCTGGTGCTGCTGGCGCTGCCGGGCGTGGTCCATCGGGCGGTCGAGCTGGTGCTGCGGCCGTGGTTCTCGGTGCTGCCGGTCGAGGCGCGGCTGGCGTCGGCGGCGGTGCGCGGCGCGCGGCAGCGCATCCTCGGCACGCTCACCGGGCTGGCGGTCGTGGTTGCGGCGGTGTTCGTCGTGCGCGCGGTGAACCGCGGCTTCCTCGACGAGATCGACCGCTTCTCCCGCGACTCGATGGAGCAGCGCGTCTACGTACGCACGCGCGAGCTGCCGAAAGGGCAGTCGACGGCGCTCCTCTCGGTACCCGGCGTGGCGCGCATCGATTCGATGTCGGCCGAGGTGATGGCGCCCTTCCCGTTGCGCGGGATGAATGCCGCGTCGCTGCGCGCGGAGGCAACCCGGATCGGGCTCGCGCCGCCGGTCGTCGACGAGTTCGCGCGCGGCGACTCGCTGCTCCTCTCGAACTTCCTCGCCGAGCAGATGGGCTGGCGCGCCGGCGACACCGTCAACCTCGCGACCTTCAGCGGCACCCAGAGCTTCCGCGTCGGCGCCGTCACCGATCGCGTCGGCTACTGGCCCGACGATCGCAGCTTCGCGCTGATCGAGATGCAGCGGATGGAGCAGCTCTTCTGCACCGACGAGGCGCACGGCAAGCACTTCGTGTTGACGCTGGAGCCGGGGAGCGACGCGGCTGCGGTCGAAGCCGCTCTCGAGCGCGCGCTCCCCGAATCACCCGACCGGCTGGTGCGCAGCGCCGCGACCATGACGGAGCTCTACTTGAGCGACGGCCGGCGCGACTTCTATGTCTTCGACGTGATCCTCTGGTGCACGGCGGCGCTCGCGGCGGTCGGGCTGCTGAACGCGCTCACCATCGCGCTGCTCGAGCGACAACGCGAGATCGGGTTGTTGCGCACGATCGGGCTCACCGCACGCCAGGTCGGGCGGATGCTGCTCGCCGAGGCGCTCGCGCTCGGCGTGGTGGGCGGCCTGCTCGCCGCGCTGCTCTCGGCGCCGGTGAGCCACATCGTCCTCGAGGCGGTGCGCATCATCAGCCGGCTCGACCTGCGCTTCCGCGCGACGCCGCTCGCGCTGCTCGCCCCGCTGGTCGCGGCGATCGCCATCGCGCTGGTGGCGGCGCTCTGGCCGGCGCTGCGGTCGGGCCGGCTGGCGCTTGGAAAACTCAACCGCCACGAGTGAACTGGCCGAACGAGCCCAAGGGAGGGCGCGCTATCTTCGCCGCGCCCGACGACGCCTCGCGATCTCGCCGACCGATCCCACCCACCGCTCACGGAGCCCATGCCGAATGGACGAGCTGCTGAAAGCGCTGCGCCTCGAAGGTGGCGGCGACCAGGTGATCAGCCTGGCGCAGTCGATGGTCGCGCTGCTGGTCTGCCTGCTCTGCACGCTGGTCGTCGGCTGGGTCTATCGGACCACCCATCGCACCGCGGGCTACTCGCAGTCCTACGTGCAAACGCTGGTGCTGGTGAGCCTGGTCACCGCGGTGATCATGGTGGTGATCGGCTCCAACATCGCGCGCGCCTTCTCGCTGGTCGGCGCGCTCTCGATCATCCGCTTCCGCAACGCCATCAAGGAGACGCGCGACGTCGCCTACATCTTCTTCTCGATGGCGATCGCAATGGCGTGCGGCACCGGGTTCCCGAAGATCGCCCTGCTCGCGACCGTCTTCATCGCGGTGGTGATGCTGCTGCTGCACGTCCTCGACTACGGCACCAGCCGGATCGCGCCGGAGCGCATGCTGCGCGTGCAGTTGCCACCCGGCACTGATCCCGAGACGGCGCTCGCCGAGGTCTTCCGCCAGCTCTTCACGTCGTGGAGCCTGGTGCTGGTGGAGAGCGGCAAGCAGGGGCTGGTGATCGACGCGCTCTTCTCCGTGCGCGCGCGGCCCGAGGTCAAGCCGGCGCAGGTGCTCTCCGCGGTGGGCGCGGCGAGCGGCGGGCTCAAGGTCGCCTACCACCACACCCTCCACGCCGACGATCTCTAGCCGGCAGGCGGGCGCCGGCACGGCAGTCACGATGCAGTCACGATGCAGCTGAAGGCGACACGCGAAGGGCTCTGGCTCTCGCTCCGGGCGGGAGCGTGGAGCCGATATCGCTGGCGGGTGGTGCTCGTGCCGCTCGCGTTGCCGTTCGTCTTCGTGCTGACCACCGCGCTCGCGCTCAATCGCGAGTCGAACTACCTGCAGTTGCTCGCGAAGGGCGTGAGCGAACGCAGCGTCGGCAAGGTCAAGAACGCGGCGGAGCTCTACGCCGCTGCGCTCCGCGTCAACGTCGAGAACGCGCTCTTCCTGGCCACGCCGCCACTCACTTCCGCGCTGCCGACGGTCGCGCTCGAGGTCCCGAACAACGTCCTCGACCAGCTCTTCCGCGCCAAGCAGTCCGGCGACCCGGCGCTCGGCCACGAGCCGGGCGGTGACACGCCCTACGTCTCGGCGATCGTGCACGCCGAGGGTGTGGACGACTCCGAGACGCCCGCCAAGTCCAACGCGAACATCGCCTATCGCGGCTCGTTCAACTGGCACCACTGGGCGGTCAAGCCCTCACTGCGGGTGAAGGTCAAGAAGGACTACGTCCAAGACTCGTTCCGGTACCTCGAGCTGTCGCGGCCAAAGGACACGCTCGCACTGAAGCACCGGCTGCCGGAGCTGCTGGCGCGGGAGCTCGGCCTGCTGACCGCGCGCGTCGAGCCGGTGCGCCTGCTGATCAACCAGAAGCCGTACGGCGTCTACCTCCGCTCACGCCGACCCGACGAGTCGCTGGCGCTGGCGCACGAACGCATGCCCGGCACCTTCTTCAAGGGCGACGCGATCCTCGAGGAGGCCAACGTCGACCTCTGGGCCGGGGTAAAGGGATGGAGCACGTTCGGCTCGGCGAGCCCCGAGGATCTCGCGCAGTTCGACCGTTTCCTGGCGCTGCTGCGCGAGCCGACCGGCCCCGCCGCGCTCGCACCGATCGAGCAGCTCCTCGATGTCGAGGGCTACGCCTGTTGGGCCGCGATCATGGCGCTCACCGGCTGCGCCCACACCGACCACCGCCACAACCACACCTACTTCCTCTGCTCGAACCAGGGAAAGATCGAGGCGCTGGTCTGGGATCCGACCTGCTTCGAAGAGGCGGGCCGCGCCTTCGTGCCGATCGACATGGCAATGCACCCGCTGATGGAGCACGTGCTGTGTGATCCGCGCTTCGTGCAGCGGCGCAACGAGTGGCTCGCCGAGCTGCTCCGCCGGTTCGACCTGCACGCGCTCATCGATCGGGAGGTCCTGCGCGAGCTGCCCGACCTCGCGGCCGACCCGCAGCTCTCCGACCTGCTGCAAGGACGCTACCGGCTGCCGACCTCGGTGCTCGAGATCGACGACAAGTGCGCGGCACTCCACGCGTGGGCCACCGAGAAGCGGGCCTTCGTCGAGAGCTATCTCGCCGACGCCCGTTGCAGTATCCGTGCGACGGGAGATGCGGCGTGGCCGACCGAGGTCATGGTGGAGGGCCGCGTGGCGGTGCGCGTCACGCGAGCCGACGGCCGCGAGCTGCACGGCTGCGACGGGACGCATGGCGGCGATGGGACGCACGGCGGGGACACGCCGGGCGGTGGCGAGAGCGGACCGACGCTGCTCCTTTGGCCGGGATTGACCGCTGCACTGCCGGAGACCGCGTTTGACGCTTCCGGCGTTGCGCTCGCGATTCCGAGCCCGGGACCGGCGCCGCTCACCTATCGACTGGCCGCATCCCCGGAAGAGCTGCGCTTCGTGAACTCGATCACCGGCGCGCCGATCACTCCCGCGATCGCGACCGAGAGGCCGCCCGCCGTTGCGATCCGCTCGATCCATCCGTGGAGCCTTCCGCGGCCGCCGACCGACGAAGTGGTGCTCGGCCCGGGCGAAGTGGCGCTCACCGCTGATCTACACGTCGCGGCGACCCAGACGCTGCGGATCGTGGCCGGAACGATGATCCGGCTCGCCCCAAACGTCGGGCTCTACTCGTCCGGCCGGACGGTGATCGCGGGGACCGCCGACCATCCGGTGATCGTGCGACCTAGTGGCGCGGAGCCGTTCGCGTGCGTTGCGATCAGCGGTGCCGCCTCGGCCGGCACGCGGCTCGAACACCTCGACATCGAGGGCGGCTCGTCGGGCAGTGACGGCGTGCGGCGGTTCAAGGGGATGCTCGACGTCTACGACTGTCCCGACGTCGTGCTGCGCGGCTGCCGGATCGGCCGCAACTTCGTCAGCGATGACGCGCTCAACATCGCGCAGTCGAAGCTGCTCGTCGAGGAGTGCCTCTTCGAGGAGACGAACATGGATGCGCTCGACCTCGACATGTCGAGCGGATTGGTGCATCGCTGCCACTTCCGGCGGACCGGCAACGACGGGCTCGACATGATGACCTGCAAGATCCACGCCCTGGAGTGCACCTTCGACCATTGCGGCGACAAGGCGATGAGCGTCGGCGAGGCGACCCATCTCCTGGCCGAAGACTGCACGGCCGACGGCTGCGTGAAGGGGATGGAGCTCAAGGACAACGCGCGCGCGGTGGTGCGGCGCTGTCGATTCACCGGCTGCGGCATGGGGATCCACGCCTACCAGAAGAAATGGATCTACGGCCGCGCGGGCTGGGGCTACTACGAAGACTGTGTCATCGAGGGCAGCGCGACCTTTGACTTCTCGATCGAGAAGCGCGGCGACGTCGAGCTCCTGCGGACGCCGGCCGGCAAGGTCGATCCGGCCGGCGCGGAGCGCGTCAAGGTGGTCGAGGCCATGACGCCGGAGCTCGCAGCCGTCGCCGAGGCGCTGCGATGAGGCCGCGATGACCCTGCTCGCCAACCGCTACGAGCTCAAGTTCGTGATCGACGCCGCGCAGCACGCCCGCTTCGTCGAGCTGGCGGGGCCGCAGCTCGTCGCCGACGCGCACGGCACGGAGGCGTGCTATCGCGTCTCCAGCGTCTACTTCGACGCGCCCGGCCTGCGCTGCTGGCGCGAGAAGGTCGACGGCGTCGCGGAGCGGCGCAAGCTCCGGCTGCGCTGGTATGGCGAGGTCGGTGAGGGCGGCGCTGCTGCTCGCACCGCGCCGCCGTTCGCCGAACGCCGCTTCTTCCTCGAGATCAAGCACCGCGCTGCCGAGACGATCCACAAGCAGCGACTCGAGCTGACGGCGGGCGGAGCGCTCGCTCTCCTCGAGGACGCCTCCGAGCTGACCGCGATCGTCGACCACGTCGCGCCCGCCGATCGCGGCAACCTCGTCACGATCGGGAGCGTCGAGCGGCTCGCCGCGGTCCACGGGCTGGTGGCTGCGAACGTCATCACCTACCGCCGCGAGGCGTGGCAGGATGCCGTCGATCAGCGACTGCGGATCACGTTCGACACGGCGATCCGGGCGCTCTTCCCCCATCAGTACCGCGTGGTCAGCGACCACGCGGGAGCCTCGGTGCTGCCGTTCGGCCACTTCGTGCTCGAGGTGAAGTTCGATGGATTGTTGCCACGCTGGGTGAAGGATCTGCTGCGACTGCTGAACTTGCGGCCGGCGCGCTTCTCCAAGTACGCCAACGGCCTCACGGCGCTGCAAGCACTGGTCGCCGGCACGGCGGGGCTGCACCGCTGAGGCACCGGCTCCGGCACCGCAGGTGCCGCGCCGCCCGTCAGGCGGCGAGGAGGGGGAGGCCGCGTGTCGCGGCCGACGCGGGGGAGGGCCCGCCTCCCCCGCCATCAACGACTGCGCTGGACGACGATCACGCCGATCAGCACGAGCCCCATGCCGAGGAAGAAGGGCCAGCGCAGCGGCTCGGCGAGCGAGGCGCAGAGCCACGCGGGGCCGATCGCCGCAAGCACGGTCTGCAGCAGGACCGTCGCCGGCGGCTGCGCGTTCATGCAGATCGCCACCTGCACTGGATGGAGGTGCTTCAAGAGCTGGCTCCAGAGCAGGTTCATCGTGACGCTGGTGATCACCACCATCCAGCCGAGCCCGGCCCACGCACTCCCGGGGATCGCGGCCCAGTCGGTGAGCTTCAGCTCGCGCGCCCCGATCGGCATGGTCGCGAGCGCGCCGAAGATCAGCGTCCAGGCCGTCACCGTGCGCGGATCGTGGCGCCGCGAGAGTGCCCGCGTCGCGACCGTGCAGAAGACCCACGAGACGACGGCGTAGAGCAGCAGGAGATCACCACTGCGGACGCGCGCCGCCTCGGCGCCGCCCTCCCACGGCTTCAAGACCGCCACCGCGCCGCAGAACGCGACCACCACCCCGAGCAGCTTCCGGCGACCCGGCATGCGCCGCTCGAGCCAGCTCGTGAAGAGCAGCACGCCGAGCGGCGTGAGCGCATAGAGGAGCGCGCTGTGGCTCGGCACGCTCGCCTTGAGCCCGCGCAGGAAGAGGTACTGGTTGATCGGCACATGGAGCACACCGAGCCCGAAGAGCTTCGCCCACGTCGGTCCGTCGAAGTCGGGCTTCGGGATGAGCGTGCCGGTGAGCAGCAGCAGCACCACCGTCGCGCCGAGCGCCCGCGCCAGTGTCAGCGCCGCCGGCGACGGGAAGCCGTTGGTGGCGAGCTTGCTCATCACGTAGGTGCCGGCGGCACAGGTGACGTGAGTTGCCATCAAGACGAGCTGCGTGGAGCGCTTCATGAAGGTCGGGGAATGGTACGGCGGCCGCTGCGCGGCGCGGCGTGAAGCAACGCGTGCGGCTCGTTGCCGCGTTCGTCGGGCGCGGCGAGCTCGGCGAGCTCGTGCTCGGTGAAGCCGGCGCGGCGGCGGCCTTCGAGATCGAGCGTGAGCGCGGCGCGGCGCGACTTGAACGGTCGCGCGATCGCCAGGAAGTGGTGCTGCGGATCGAGCCCGCGCCGCTGACATGCGACCCGATGCCAGCGGGTGCCGATCGCGACATGGCCGATCTCGTCGAAGTAGACGCGGTCGAGCGCCGCGGCCGAGTCGGCATCGCCGGCCGCCCG
This sequence comes from uncultured Phycisphaerales bacterium, assembly GCA_964426265.1. Lineage (GTDB taxonomy): Bacteria > Planctomycetota > B15-G4 > B15-G4 > SIAN01 > SIAN01. The sequence continues at coordinate 9,100 of CAYRQC010000326.1, forward strand.
TAGCTGCACTCGCAAGAGCGCAGACACGTCGAGCCCCTTGGCTTCGAGGATGCGCGGCACCACCGCGAGGCGATCGGGTAGATCGGGGAAGCGCGCGGCCGTCTCGAAGAGCCCGAGGTGGACCGGCTCCTCGCCGAGTTCGCCGCCGAGCGCGTGCAGCCGCGCGAGCAGCAGTCGCGCGTGCTCCGTCTCCTCCGCGGCGATCCGCAGCATGTCGCGGTAGTAGGCGGTCTCTTCGCCCGGGAAGTCGGCGACTGCCATCAGCGCCAGCTCGACCGCGCAAAGCTCGATGTGCGCGACGGCGTGGACGAGCGAACGGCGCCCGCGCGGATCGCGCAGGTCGGGCCGGCGCCGGGTGGCGAGCGAGCCGGTGATCACGAACGAGGCCGGCCGCGCCGGACGAATCGGTGCACCCATCTCGAAATGCGGATCGACTGCCGAGCCAACGTGGGCAGCGCAGAGCTCCGCCGCCAGCGCGAGCTTGCGCGCGATCTCCGGCTCGGCGAGCACGGCGCCGATCTCCGCGGCGATGCCGGTCGCGCCAGAGGTGACACCGGCGCCCACGCTGTCGCTCACGCTCGTGCTGCCCTACTCGTGGTCACCGGAACGGGTCCGCGGCCGGAACGCCGCGCGAACCCGCGGTCGATCACCCTTTGGCCATCTGGAGCAGCTTCTGCGGGTTGAAACCGACCAGCATCTGCCCGTCGATCACGATCGTCGGCGTGCTCATCGAGCCAAGCGCCATCAGCTCTTCGGCGGCCTTCTCGTCCGTCGTGATGTCCTTCTCGACGAACGCGATCTTCTGCTGCGATAGAAACTCCATCGCGCGGTGGCACGGGGGTCAGCCAGGTTGGTGGTAGACGACGATGTTCTTCGCCATGGGATGGCGGGGCCTCTCTTCGGGTGGTGGATGGTGGCTGTGGTGGACGGAGCGTTCGCTCGCGCCGGAACCACGCGGTGCGGAACGATAGCGAACCCTCCGATGCAAACCGGGAGCCAGCGGTTTCATCGGCGACCGCGACGGCGGCTTGCCGCGGCGATCCGCCTCCCGTTTGATGGCGCCCCATGCCCAAGCGCACGCGGCGACGCTGGCTCTGGCGGGGGACGCTTCTCGCGCTCGCGCTCGGCAGCTATGCGCACTGGGTCGAGCCGTGCTGGATCGCGGTGACGCGACATGAAGTCGTGCTCCCGATCGATCGCACCGTCGAGCTGGCGCACCTCACCGATCTCCACACCACGGGGCGCGGCCGCCGTGAGGAGACGATGCTCGCCCTCCTCGCAGCGCGGCGCCCCGACTGCATCGTCATCACCGGCGACACGCTCGAACAGGACGGTACCTTCGAGCAGTGCCGGCCGCTGCTCTCCGCGCTGAAGGCGCCACTCGGCATCTACATGGTGCGGGGCAACTGGGAGACGGCTTCCACCCACCGCCTGCCGCAAGGCCAGAGCCTGCGCGAGTTCCTGCACGACTGCGGCGTCACGCTGTTGAAGAACGAGAGCGTCGAGATCGTGCCGGGGCTCTGGCTCGTCGGGCTCGACGACTTCGTCTGGGGCGCCCCCGACCTGACCCGCGCGACCGCCGCGATCCCCGATGGTGCCGCGCGCGTCGCGCTGATCCATGAGCCCGAGTTCTTCGACCTGTCCGGCGCCGACTCCGCTGCCAGCTCAGACCATGAATTCACCACCCCATCGGAACGGGGCCGAACCGCCGGCGCCTACGACCTGCTGCTCGCCGGCCACACTCACGGCGGCCAGGTCCGCCTACCGTTGCTGCCGCCGCTCTTCCTGCCGTCCGGTTGCGGCCACTACGTCGAAGGCTGGTACGAGAAACCGGGCGCCCGCCTCTACGTCAGCCGCGGCCTCGGCATGTCCGGCCTCCCCTTCCGCTTCTGTTGCCGTCCCGAGCTGGCGATCCACGTGCTGACACCACCGCCGTCGAGGTGATCCGTCGTACTGATCCGGGGATCCTACGGCGGAGGAATCCGCACCATTTGCCAGCGATGCCACGACGGCCGTTGTGCGGAAAACATCGGCGTAGGATCCCCGGATCGGTACATCCGGATCGGTACACCGACCGAGGACCCGGTGGGTTTGGGTCTGGCACCGATCAGGCGGGTGATCGGTGCCAGGCACGGATCCACCGGCCTGACGGGGGCCGCTCCCGTGTCAGTGGTGCGAAGCGGCGGCGACCTTCGCGACCGGAAGTAGCTTCGACTTGTCCTTGCCGAACGAGAGGGTGTCCATCGGGCAGACGGTGACACAGATACCACAGCCGATGCAGGAACTGGTCTGGTTGTCGAGCACGTCCTGCTTCAGCGCGTATTGCATCACCGGGATGCCGATCTGACAGTTGCGGGAGCACTCGCCACAGGCGATGCACTTGTCGTTGGCGACGATCTTGAACCGCGAGATCCCGAGCTTGGTGTAGAAGGCCGACAAGTATTGCATCAGCTTGGCGAGCGGGCACCAGTAGCGACACCACACCTTGCCGCCGAGGAACGGATAGAGCGTCACCGGCAGGATGCCGACCAGCCAGACATCGGCGATGACCCGATAGAGCTTCATCCCGAGCTCGGCCTTGCCGTTCCACTTGCCATAGTCGCCGCTGACGGTGAATGAGAGCAGTCGGAAGCCATCGCGGAAGAAGACCAGCAAGGTCACCACGAACGCGGCGAGCAGCACGAAGAGCCCCATCATCTCCCACCTCGCCGAGCCCTTCCCCTTCGGCGCGAGATGGCGCCAACGATCGCCGAACGTCTCCGCGAGGCCGCCACAGCCGCAGATCCACGAGCAGTAGCGTTTACCCTGGAAGACGACGAATAGGGGGATCACTACACAGGTGAGGAGCACACCCCAAACCACCCAGATTTGGTGAGGCTGATAGAAGAACGAGTAGAAGAAGAGCGGCCACGCATAGACGAGTCCATAGCTGCGCCACGCCTGGTCGGCGAAGGCCGGATCATGCGCAAGCCGCTCCCCGACCCACTGGTACTTCACCGCCCACTGGAAGAGGAACTCCGGAATCAGGAAGAACATGATCCATTGGAACGAGAGGAGCGATGTGTAGCGCCACACCTGGAACCGGTCCTTGCGGTCGAGCCCCCAACGCTTCAGCGCCCGCAGTCCGAAGACGGTCATCAGCGTGGTGTAGAGAACGGTGTACCAGAACGACCAGCCGCGTCCGGCAAACGAGAGTGTGTGGTATCCCCAACCCGTGAAGGGCCAGAACTCCTCCTTGCCGGACGAGTCGACCTTGACGCCGTAGATCGTGTACCAGACGAGAAACGAGAGACCGAGCCACGACCAGCGATCGCCCTTCACGCCGGTGCGGATCAGCACCGCCAGTGCGCCGACCGCCACCACGAGCCCACCCCACCACGGAACGAAGTCGAATCCGACGCCGGTACCGTCGCCGACCCGGAGCTTCCACAGTTTCTCGGCGAGCCATGACAGCCCGGACCAGTCGCCAACGTGAAGCGTCCCA
>CAYRQC010000327.1:0-3427 GCA_964426265.1 uncultured Phycisphaerales bacterium
CGGCTCCGGCGGTAGCTCCGGCAGCCCCGGCTCCACTCCCTGCCCCACCACGCACGCCACCCGGGTCCCGAGCCGTCCGATCAGCGGATTCACGATCCCCTTGCCGTCCGGATGGAGCCGGCTCGACAGGAAGACGACATAGAGGTCGAGCCCCGGATCGATCCAGAGCGCGGTGCCAGTGAAGCCGCCGTGGCCGAACGCTTGCGAGGTCATCGTCTCGCCGCGATTGGTGCAGTAGCGCGATTGCGAGTCGAAGCCGGGCGTGCGCCAAGTTGCACCGGCCGCCCGCTCGGCGGTGGTGAGCCGCGCGACCGCCGTCGGCGAGAGGACGCGCACGCCGTCGAGCTCACCGCCGTTCAGCAGCATTCGCGCGTAGCGCTCGAGATCGCGCGCGGTCGAGAAGAGCCCAGCGTGGCCAGCGACACCACCGAGCTTCGCCGCTCGCGGATCGTGCACGACTCCTTGCAGCATGACGCCATCGCGTGGCTCGGTCGGCGCCGTGCGGGCGCGCTGCCGCTCATCGGGGAGGAAGCGCGTCTCGTTCATCGCGAGCGGCGCGAAGATCCGCTCGCGCGCGAAGTCGGCGAGGCTCTGTCCGCTCGCGCGCTCGACCACCTTGCCGAGCAGCTCGTAGCCGACGTCGCTGTAGATGAAGCGCGCGCCCGGCGCGCTCGTCGGCTTCTGCGCGAGCAGATGTGCCCACGCGGTCGCGAGGTCGGGCTCGTAGTCGGCGAGGTCGTTGTCGGGCAGGAAGCCCGCCGTGTGGAGCAGGCAGTGGCGCAGCGTGACGCCCACGGCGGGGCTCTCCGGCAGCCACTTCGTGAGCGGATCGTCGAGTGTGAGCTTGCCCTCGTCGACCAGCACCATGAGGCTGGTCGCGGTCGCGATCGGCTTGGTGAGCGAGGCGAGATCAAAGAGGGTCTCGAGCTCCATCGACGCGTGCACGGGGACGACGACCCGCTCGTCAACGGCCCGCAGGTAACGCGTGCCGTCGCTGCGGCCGATGGCGATGACAGCGCCGTGGAGCGACTGCTCGCGGCGCGCCGGCCCGATCGCTGCGCAGACCGCGAGGTCGATCGCGTCCATGGTGTTTTCGCCGAACTCCAACCGCGGGTTCGGCGCGACCCGCGGTCCCGCCGGCGACCGATTGAGCCAGACGACGAGATCGTGGCTCGCCCGCCCGGAGGCGACGATGTCGAGCCGGCCATCCTCGTCGACGTCGGCGACCACGGCATCCTCGCACGCGATCTGGTCGTCGAGCGTGGCGCGCTCGAACTTGCCGGGCTGGCCTGCCACCGGCGTGTAGAGCCGCAGCCCCGTCTTGCCGTTCGCGTCGGGCTTGCGCCAGCCGACCACGATCTGGTCGTCGCCGCGCCGCAGTAGATCGCCGCACGCGAGCGCGTGGCCTTCGGCGAGCGAGTCGTCGAGGAGCACGCGCCGCCAGAACAGCGGGTTTGCCGGGACGGACGGGAGGTAGACGACCAGCTCGTTGCCGTGGAAGGGCTCGATCGTGGCGAGGTAGCGCTCGCCGTTGGCGAAGCGGCCGAGGCGGACCTCGCTCGCGCCGCGGCAGGGCGCGCCCGCTGGATCGTTGACGTTGATCCAACCGCCGCCCCATTGGCTCAACTGTTGGTCGAGCTGCTCCGGCGTCAACGACGACAAGATCGTCCCGCTCCAACCGCAATCGAAACGCCAGAGACTGTCGCGCTCCGCGACCAGCAGCTCCTCCGTGGCATCGCCATCCCACTCGACGACGTCGAGGTTGTGCGACTGATGGAAACCGTGTGGGTACTGCGAGCGGAAACTCACCGCCGTCATCGTCCACTTCGCATCGAGCCCGAACGGTTCGTGCTCCGGATCGTCCGGTCGATACTCGACGAGCTGCGCGCCCGCCGGTTCGCCGTCCAATGTCTTCTCATCCCCGCGCCCGTGCAGCGGCAGTATCACCAGCGAGTAGCTGCCCGCCGTCCGCCGCACCCACTTCATCCGATGCACCGTCGGCACCCGCGGCAGCACGACCGGAGTCCACGGCGCCAACCGATCGGCCCCCGGTACCAGCCGGAAGACCGCGCCGCTGTTCACCGTGTCGTTCGGGTTCCAGCCGGCGCCGACCGCGATCTCCGCCGCGCCGTCGCCGGTCACGTCACGCGCCGCGATGCAGACGTGATCGAGCTCCGTGAGCTGCCCGCAGAGCTGGTACTTCTTCCAGTCGGGCGCCCGATACCAACGCACCTCGTGCTGATCGACCAGCAGCACATCCTGGTGGCCATCGCCGTCGACATCCGCCACGGCGACCGCGTAGCCGATGCCGACTTGTGCATCGAGCACGACGCGCTCGAACTCCGGCGGCGGCACGTCGATCATCGGCGTCTCCTCGGAGTGGCTCTCGTCATCTCGAATCCGACGTACGGATCCGGGGTTCCTACGCCGACGTTTTCCGCACCTCGCCTCGATGCATGCTCTCTCCCGATTCCTCGAGCATGCGGCATCGTTATCACCCTTGCATTGCAGCTTCCCACGCGCCAGCGTCAAAGGCCACGGTGGCGACGCGGAAGAGATGCACTGCATGCAGCCCACTATCGCGTCCCCGATCCGCCGCCCTTCGAGGAGCCCGAGATGTCGAGATCGCGCCACCTTTCCGCCTTGCTGGCGGCCATCGCGCTGACCGCGGCCGCTGCCACTCCCGCGCCCGCCACCGATCAGTCGGCCGCCACCCCGCTGAAGCTCCCGCAAGCGAGCCCCGCCGCGAAGACTTCGCTCGACGTCGGCCCTGCCACCATCGAGATCGTCTACCACCGCCCCGCCCTGCGCGGCCGCGACGTCTGGAAGGAGCTGGCGAGCGCCGGCCCGGTCTGGCGGCTCGGCGCGAACGAGGCAACGACGCTCGCGGTGAGCGTGCCGGTCACGATCGCGGGCCAGAAGCTGCCGGCCGGCAAGTACGCCCTCTTCGCGAAGGTCGGCAAGGAGAAGTGGACGCTCCTCTTCAACAAGAACCCGCAGCAGTGGGGTGCCTACTTCCACGACGAGAAGCTCGATTGCCTGAAGATCGACGTCAGCCCGAAGAGCGTCGCCAAACGCGAGTGGTTCATGATCGGTCTCGATCCCAAAGACGACGACAGCGCGACGGTGACGATCGCGTGGAACACGGTCGAGATCGCGTTCGACCTCGACTTCGACGTCGAGGCGCTGGTCACTCGCAACATCGAGCAGGCGATCCAACATCTTGCGCCGAAGGATTGGGACACACGGTTGCAAGTCGTGAAGCATTGGGCCGGCCGCAGCGAGCGGCTCGGCGACGCCCTGCGTCTCGCGGAAGAGGCGGTCGCGATCGAGGCCAACTTCTGGACGCTCGAGTGGAACGCGCGCGTGCTCCATGCCCTTGGCGACACCGAGCCGGCGATCCCTCTGCTCGAACGCGCAATCGAAG
>CAYRQC010000328.1:0-3614 GCA_964426265.1 uncultured Phycisphaerales bacterium
GGAAGGTCGGCCGCCCAAACGTCGTGCGCCAATCGGCGATCAGCCCCGTCATCAGCGCGAGGTACTCGGCGGCGCGCCCGCGATTGCTCTCGCCCTGGTACCAAAGCGCGCCGCGGATGCCGAACGGCACGATCGGCGCCACGAGCCCGTTCCAAAGCACGGTCGCGACATTCGGGTGGAGACCCGCCGCCGCGGCCGGAAGCGCCGGCAGGCGATCGGCCGCAAAGGAGACGCGGCGCTTCCACTCCCCGCTCTGCGGCAGCGTGGCGCTCGCCGCTCCCGCAAGGGCCACCCCCACGTCCTTCGCGTCACCGGTCATGCCACCGACGCCGCCGGTATCGACGACGCGGATCGACAGCACGTGACGCCCCGCAGTCACCTTCGCCGCCGGAATCCGATAGCGACGCGGTTGATTCCAGCCGCCGTGCACCTCGATCCCACCGATCTTCTCGCCGTCGAGCCAGACCGAGTCCATGTCGTCGATCGGCCCGAAGAAGAGGTCGAGATCGCGACCGACGAGATCTGCAGGCAAGGCGTCAATCGCGCGGCGATACCAGACCACGCCGTCGAAGCTCGCGAGCGCACCACTCCACACTTCTGGCAGCACCCCCGAACCCCAGCCCGAGTCGTCGAAGTCCGGTCGAGCCCAGCCGTGCAGAGCACCCAGATCGATCGCCTCGACCTCGCGCCACCAGCCCGCCCAAGCCGCCGCGGTACGCGCCTCGTTCCCGCCAACCGCGCCCGCCTCACTCGCCACCCACTCGAGCTCCGGTTTCAGCCGATCGAAACCACCGAGCGCCTCCTTCCGAATCCACGCCTGCGCCACCGTCCCGCCCCAGTTGACGCCGACCAGCCCGACCGGCACGTGGAGCACCTTGCGCAGCTCGCGCGCGAAGAACCAGCCGGCGCAGCTGAAGCCGTTGACGCTCTCGGGAGTGCAGGCCGTCCACGCCGCCTCGCAATCGGTGAGCGGTGCGGCCGCGATCACGTTGGGCACATCGAAGAGGCGCACTTGCGGGTCGTTCGCGGCCGCACGCTCCGCCTCGAGGTTGTCGACGCCGCCGTAGGCGAAGGCCCACTCCATGTTCGACTGGCCGCCGCAGAGCCAGACCTCGCCGACCAGCACGTCGTCGAGATGCACGCTGTTCTTGCCGCTGACGTCGATCGTGAAGGGCCCGCCTGCCGCCGGCGTCGTGAGATCGGTGCGCCAGTGGCCCTGCGCATCGGCCGTCGCCTTCGCGCTCGCTCCCCAGCTCGCCTTCACGCTCACCGTTTCGCCGGCATCAGCCCATCCCCACCACGCCACCGCCGTCGCCTGCTGCAACACCATGTGCGAGCCGAGCACGTGCGGGAGGCGGACGTCGGCGTACGCGTCGCCACCCGCGAAAACAGCCGACAGGATCACGGCGACTCGAGGCAGCGCGCGCTTCATCCCTCTCTCCTCATCGGTTCCGGTTCCAACTCGGCATCGTGAGCCGACGAGCTTGCCGCTTCGGCGCCCCGGGCGCGAGAGCCCGAGCGCTATCCTCCGCCACCCCGTTCTCCGAGAGACGCCATGCGCCACGGCCTCTTCACCACTCCGACGCCGATCAACGAACCGATCAAGAGCTACGCACCCGGCTCGCCGGAGCGTGCCGAGCTGAAGCAGCGGATCGAGTCGATGCGCGGCGAAGTCCTCGATCTGCCCCTCGTGATCGGCGGCAAAGAGATCCGTACCGGCAAGACCGAGGTATGCGTCGAGCCACACGACCACGGCCACGTGCTCGCGCGCTACCACAAGGGCGGCCCGCGCGAGATCGAGCTGGCGATCGCCGCCGCGAACGACGCGTGGAAGAGCTGGAGCGAGCTGCCGTTCGAAGCGCGCGCGAGCATCTTCCTCAAGGCGGCGGAGCTGCTCGCCGGCCCGTGGCGCGCGACGGTGAACGCGGCGACGATGCTCGGCCAGAGCAAGACGGTCTTCCAGGCCGAGATCGACTCCGCGTGCGAGCTGATCGACTTCTGGCGCTTCAACGCGCGCTTCCTCGAGGAGCTCTATCGCGAGCAGCCGCTCTCCGCGCCCGGCGTCTGGAACCGGATGGAGTACCGCCCTCTCGAAGGCTTCGTGGTCGCGATCACGCCGTTCAACTTCACGTCGATCGCCGGCAACCTGCCGACCGCACCGGCACTCTGTGGCAACACCTGCCTCTGGAAGCCCGCCTCGAGCGCGATCTACTCGGCGTGGTACCTGATGCAGCTGCTGGTGGAAGCGGGGCTGCCACCGGGCGTCGTCAACTTCGTGCCGTGCAGTGGCAACGACATCTCGAAGGTCGCGCTCACTCACCCCGACCTGGCCGGCGTCCACTTCACCGGCTCGACCGCGGTCTTCAACGGCATCTGGCGCACGGTCGGTGAGAACCTAGAGAAGTACGGCGGTTACCCACGACTGGTCGGCGAGACCGGCGGCAAGGACTTCGTTTTCGCCCATCCATCGGCCGACGTGACGGCGCTGACGGTCGCGCTCGTGCGCGGGGCGTTCGAGTACCAAGGGCAGAAGTGCTCCGCGGCATCGCGGGCCTACGTGCCGCAGTCGCTCTGGCCGCAGCTGAAGGAGCGGTTGGTCGTCGAAGTGCACGCGCTGAAGATGGGCGATCCGAAGGACTTCACCTGCTTCCTCGGTGCCGTCATCGATCGCGGCTCATTCGAGAAGATCCAGGGTTACATCGACGGCGCGCGCAGCTCACCCGATGCCGAGATCCTGGTGGGTGGAAAGTGCGACGGCAGCAAGGGGTGGTTCATCGAGCCGACCGTCATCGTCGCGAAGAGCCCCAAGTTCGTGACTATGCGCGAAGAGATCTTCGGCCCGGTCTTGACGATCTGGGTCTATCCCGACGGCGAGCTCGACGACGCGCTCACCCACTGTGACGAGGATTCGCCCTACGGGCTCACCGGCGCGATCTTCGGCCGCGATCGGGCAGCCCTCGAATTGATGGCGACGCGGTTGCGGCATGCGGCCGGCAACTTCTACGTCAACGACAAGCCGACCGGTGCCGTCGTCGGTCAGCAGCCGTTCGGCGGCGCGCGTGCCTCCGGCACCAACGACAAGGCCGGCTCGTGGCTCAATCTCATGCGCTGGCTCTCGCCGCGGACGATCAAGGAGACCTTCGTTCCCCCGACCGACTGGCGCTACCCCCACCAGACCGCGCCGTAATCCGACGGCTCCGATGCGCGTGATCACACCGCGTGAGTTGGCCGAGCGCTTGAAGCTTGGCGAGAAGCTCCTCCTGCTCGATGTGCGCGAGCGCGACGAACACGCGCTGGTGCACCTGCCTGACAGCGTCCTGATCCCGATGAGCGAGCTCTCGTCGCGGCTCGCCGAGATCGATCCCGCGGTCGACACCGTCGTCTATTGCCACCACGGGATCCGATCCGCGCACGTGATCGCCCACCTTCAGACGCAAGGGTTCGAACGACTCGTCAATCTGCGCGGAGGCATCGATGCCTGGTCGCGCGAGGTCGACCCGACGGTGCGGCGGTACTGAGGACCGAGGGTCGCCAAGCCGGCTCGGGCAGGTCTGCTCACGCTCTCTGCACCCTCCCTTCCTGAGCGGTACACCCCACCCGAGCAGAGCTAGATC
>CAYRQC010000329.1:0-7210 GCA_964426265.1 uncultured Phycisphaerales bacterium
TCGGAATAGACCGGATAGGCCGGCTCAAAGGTGACGACCGTCCGCTTGCTCGAGGCCGGATCGATCAGCGCGAGGTGAGAGGTGAAGATCCCTTCTTTGGTGCCATTGACCGGCAGCACGTGCCGTTCGGGATCGAGCGCCACTCCGAAGCGGCGCGCCACGTAGCCGCTGATCGCCCGCCGCAGCGTCGCCGCGCCCTTGACGCTCGGATACGACGAGATCTCCGGCACCGCCGCCTTCATCGCCTCGCGCAGGAACGCCGGCGTCGGCTCCCGCGGATCTCCCATGCTGAAGTCGAGCACCTTCCGGCCCGCCGCCTCGCGCTGCCGCTTGATCTCCATCAGCTTCGCGAACGGATACTCCCGCGCCGCCTCGACGATCGGGTTCAACTTCACCAGCCGCCTCCTAGGTGCCTGGCCCAAACCCACCGCCTGAACGGTGCCAGGCACAAACGACCCGCCTGAACGGTGCCAGGCACGAATCACCCGCCCGGATGGTGCGAGGCCCACCGACTACCCGGTGGTTTTGGGAGTAGCGTCGACCTTCCGACGTAGATCGTCGGAACTCTATACCGTCCGATCTACATCCGGGGCGGTCGTCCGATCCGCGGCAAGAGATGTTCGGTGGTCTGTGGAGACCGTCTCTCATCGGCTCTTGAACACATCGGTGCTCAGGTACTTCAGGCCAGAGTCGGCCATCAGCGTGACCACCTTGGCCGCGGGTCCCAGCCGCTCCGCCACTTGGATTGCGGCGACGACGTTGGCTCCGGATGACGTCCCGGCGAAGATGCCCTCTTCGCGCGCGATGCGCCTCGCCAAGCGAGTAGTACTCCGCGACGCTGTCATGGTTGTTGAGCTGGTCGGTCCAGTAGGTGTGAGGCTCCCGGCTCAACTGGCGGGCGGCCTCGATCATGGTCAGGATCAGCTCTCGGGTCGTGCGACCTCCCTCGCTGCGGACGAGCGTCAGCTCTGCACCCAGTGCCGTCATGTGATCCAGCTTCTGCTGGCTGAACGCGTCGGAGGTGACGATCTTCAGGCGGTACCCTCTCGCGGCGCAGATCAACGCAAGCGATGCGCCCGTGCTGCCGCCGGTGTACTCGACGACCGTGTCCCCGGGCTTCAGTCGACCGTCCTGCTCCGCCCGCGAGATCACGGCCTGCGCCATTCGGTCCTTGACGCTGCCCGTCGGATTCTCCCACTCGAGCTTCACGAGGATGTCTGCACCATTGGATGGAACGACCTTGCACAGTCGAACGATCGACGTGTTCCCGATGGCGTGGAGAATGTCCATGTGTGAACTCCCCATCCAAAGGCTCTCGCCCGGAACGTTCACAGTCGGCGGATCTCGAGTCGACCGATCTCGGCGTCCGTCATCGCACGGGAGTAAAGGAGCACGCCATCCACTTGCGTCGCCACGTTCTGCGGGTTGCCGTTCGTGCTCCATGGCCCGTTGCAGATCGAGGTCACCGGTTCGGTCACCGCTGCAGCCGAGACTCCTTTCAGCTGACCGTCGAGGAAAAACGACGTCCTGTGCTGGCTTGCCCGAATGACGAGAACGTGCCATCCCTTGCCCGAGTTGACCCGAACGCCGGATCCGAAGAACTGATCGCGAAACACACCAAGCTCTCCGTCGCGGCTGATGATCACGTGGTGCCGGCCGATTCCAGCGAGCATGAGCGTCGCCCATTCATGTCCCTGCGACTCCACTGGCAGCTTCGCGCGGACGACGGCCGTCCATTCCGCGCCGAGCGCGACGGATCCGACGTCAACTGCAGAGGCGGGTCTCTGGAAGTCGAGCACGGGTGTCCCATCGACCACGGTCCACTCGGCGTCGCCGACCTCGTGCGACGTCCTCCTGATTGCATCGAAGGTCCGCCGGCCTCGCCCTTCGTTCATTCCGTAGTACGCGGCGAGCCCGTCGCGCGGGATGCCCGGCTCCATCGTGGCACCGTCCATCGCGCTGAGCAGGTCGGCCACGGGATCCTGTGGCCCTTCTCGTCTCAATCGCTCGATCGCCTCCGCAATCGCCACCCTCTCGCATTCGACCACCTTCTTGCGAGCTTCGTCTTTGTCGAGCTCGGTGGACCGAAGCAGGCGATCGTAGGTGTCAAGCAGGTGCGTCCCGGCGGTCGTCATTCGTTTCGTGAATGCTTCGGATGCACTCCGAGACTCCTCGCGATACTGCCTCTGCGCCTGCTCCAGCGCGTCCAGCGCCATCACCGAGGCGGCGGCGAGAGCGGCGCCAACCGGCACGATCGGCGATCTCCAACTCCACCAGACTGCTCGCATGGTCTACTCCCTGCGCGTCAATGTTCGTGCTTGTCCTCGATTTGTTTGAAGGCAGCCTGCCCCGGTTGAGCGGCGCAAGTGTGTCTCCCGTCCGACCTCCGTCCGGAGTAGTCGCCGGACCAGCAACTGCACGGGCATGTTTAGACACCGAGTGCCATCACTTCGACTTGCCCTGCTGGTCGTTCCATTCGATGAGCAGTGCACGAACGTCAGCGATTCGTTGCTGCGTAATCTTGTCGCACGCGGCCTTCGCCTTGTCTAACTCATCCGATTCACCACTGTTGACGACAACTTGGACTGGAGTGCCATCGGTGAGACAGCGAAGGACGTTCACAAGAGCAGAGGTGTTACTCGGAAGTTCATCGTCTGGCTTTAGCCGAACGTAATCATGTCGATCAAGCTTCGAAATCACGACCTGCTCTCTCTGGTCATGGAAGTACTTCTCTGCATCAGCCTTGTCCTGTTGCGATTCCTGCAGCTTATCTTCAATGCGAGTTCGAAGTGCATCATCCGGAACTCGGTCAAACGAAAGGCCGAGTGCCGCGGAAACCGCAATCACGGAAATCATGGGAGCACTGATCCTGCGGTCGACGTCTTCAGCTTGCGCTGGTGCGGCGTCGTCAACGCGGGGTTCCTCAACTCGCGTTGCGGTAGGAGGAGCAACATCTGCTGCAACCGACGTTCCTGGGATTTCGACGGCCGCTGGAAGTGAATCATGGCCACGATGATTGCTACGGAACAGCACGGCGGCGAAGCAGATGAGCATCAACCATGCGGCCGCACCCGAGAGCCAGCGGTTCATCGGCTTCTGTCCCTCCGCGCGCTTCGTTGCACCAAGCGTCATTCGAGTGCGTCTAACACCAATTGCGGTGGTTGTTTGGCGATGAAGTGATAGCCGGGAGCCCGAGCAACGTGCAGAACAGCCGATGGGAATCGACCATCTTCTCAACCGACGCACACTCCGCCTGTTGGTGCGCGAGCTCGGGGAACCCCGGGCCGCAGCTCACCGCGTCGATGCCCCAGGCGGTGAAGCGGCCGACGTCGGTCCAGGCCTGCTTGGCGCGGGCGAGGCCGGCGAGCTCGACGAGGCGGTCGCAGAGGGGGTTGCCGGTCGCGACACGGCCGGCGGGGGCGAGGTCCTTGAAGATGACGTCACCGGAGTCGGCAGCGAGCGCGACGACCTCTGCGCGTGCGTCGTCGGCAGTGCGATCGGGGGCGAACCGGAAGTTCAGGTTGAAGTTGCAAGTGTCGGGAATGACGTTGCGCGCTTTGCCGCCGCTGATGCCGGTGACCGACATCACCTCGCGGTACTCGACGTCGGGGCGGCCGGGGGGCGACCAGCGACGCTCGGGGCGCGCGGCGATGCGGGCGAGCAGCGGCAGGGCGGCGTGGATGGCGTTCTTGCCGAGCCACGGCCGCGCGGCGTGCGCGGCCTGGCCTCGAACGGTGATCTCGGCGTGGAGAGTGCCGAGGCAGCCGAGCTCGACGGCGTTGGCGGTGGGCTCGACACAGATGGCGAAGCGGGCGGTGCGCAGGGTCGGCCAGGCGCGCTCGATCTCGAGCAGCCCCGACTCGGCGAAAGCGATCTCCTCGCGCGCGTAGAAGACAAACGCCGGATCGTAGGGGAGCGCCGCCGCGGCGGCCGGGTCGCGCGCGAGCAGCGCCGACAGCTCGTCGAGCACGAGCCAGAGCACCGCGAGGCCACTCTTCAGGTCGCTGGTGCCGAGCCCGTGGATCGAGTCGCCGTCGCGCCGGGGCGGGAGATTCTGGCTCTCGGGCACGGTGTCGAGGTGACCGCACAGCACGAGCAGCGGCTTGCCGCGCAGCGCTGGCAGCGTGACGACGAGGTTCTCGCCCACGCGCAGCAGCTCGCAGCCCGGCGCTTGGCGCAGTCGAGCTTCCAGCCAGTCGCAGAGCTCGCGCTCCTGCCGGCTCACCGAGCGGATCGTCGCGAGCGCCAGCAGCCGAGTCGCCAGCTCCTCGCCGATCGCTGCGCTCGACGATTCGCCGCTCAAGGTGGTTGGCTCATCGTCCGTGGCTCATGCCGCTGCTCATGCGCGGGAGTATAGGTGCGTCGCGCAGTCACCCTTGGCGGCGTGGCGGGATGGGCGCGCACGCGTAGCTACACTGCCGCGCCGTCGTTCCCTTCGTGTTTTGCGTTGCGGTTCACCCGCCCGTCGATCCGTGCCGCTGGAGACGCCTTTCGTGCCGAACGAGTTCCTGGCCGACCCGCGCCCGCTCGCCGTCTATCAAGCCGCGAAGATGGGCAAGGCGACGCTCTTCGAGGGCTGCGGCCTCATGGTCGGCCTCAATGCCTTCGAGCCGGGACAAGACCACGCGCCGCACGCTCATGCCGGTGCCGACAAGCTCTACGAGGTGCTGGACGGCCGCGGCGAGTTCACCGTCGGAGAGCGGCGCGAGCTTCTCGAGCGCGGCGCGCTGATCTTCGCACCGGCCGGCGTCGCGCACGGCGTCCGCAACGTCGGGCCGGGTCGCCTCCTACTCCTCGTGGTCATGGCACCGCCGCCTTCGTCACTGCCGGCGGCATCCCAGTCAACGCTGCGGTCGTCAACGCGGTCACCGTCACCGTCACCGTCTCGGCCGCCACCGCCGAAGAAGTGACCTGGAGCTCGCGCGGTTCATGTTCTTCGTCTTCCTCGGCATCGCTCTCGCGGACCTCCTCTTCCTTGCGACGTGGATCGTGCTCGGCACGCACGTGAATGGCGATCCGGCGCTCGCGCTGCGCCACCAGATCGGCGGGCTGATGGTCAGCATCCTGACGGTCTTCGCCCACAGCGTGACCTTCGTCTACTTCCTCGGCACCGGGCTCGCCGTGAAGGAGGCGCGCAAGAACTGGGGGATCAGCGAGGAGTACCTGCGCCAGACGCGCCGACTGAAGCTCCGCGCCTACCCGATCGCGATGATCGCGATCGCCTTCACCTGCGCGACCGGCATCCTCGGCGGCGCCGCCAAGAGCGGGTCGGTGCCGGTGATCGCGCATCGATGGCTCGCCTATGGCGCTGCTGCGACCACGATCGCCGCATTCGTCGTCTCGCTGCGCTCGATGCTGCGCAACGGCTTCATGATGGCGCTGATCCGCGGCGAGGTGGCCGAGATCAAGGCGGCCGTCCTCCGCGGCGAGCGGGTGGTCGGCATCGGCGGCGCGACGCCGGAGCTGCTGAAGCGTCCCGAGGAGGTGAAGCGGGCGCCGCGCGGCTTCCTGGCGTCGCGCGCCTGCCTCTTCCTCGCGATCAGCGTCTGGGGGCTCTACCTCTTTCTGTGGGTGCAGCACACCGTCCACGGCAAGTGGGCCGATCTCGGGACGCTTGGCTGGCTTCCATTCGCCGCGATCTCGCTCGGACTGCTCGGAGCAGCGATCTACCTCAAGATCCGCCACCCACTCCCGGCCGACGTCGATTTCTGACGACTGGCTGCGGACGGCCGGAGCCTGAGCCTCGGCAAAGCAGCAGCAGATCTTGTAGCGGCGGGCAACGGCACAGGTTCGCCGGGCTGCTCGACGATGCGGACCGCGCTGCCAGCCCCGCGCTGGCGCGTCTCGGTGTGGACTTCGGTTTCATCGTGGACGACTTGACGCGCTGCACCGACGAAGAGCTGCAGGAGCGCGCGCTCGACGAGATCTCGCTGCTGACGTTGCTGCTGCTGAAGCACGTGCTCACTCCGGATGGCCTTCGTGAGTGGCTGCTCGGCTGCATCTGGCTGTTTTGCGTGGCGGCGCGTACACCCGACGGCCGCGAGTTCGTGTTCCTCCTCCTGCGGTATCTTGGAGTCGTGATGGGGCGACTCGGCCGCGACTTCATCCAGCGAGAGCTCATTCCGCGTCTTGATGACGATGTCCAGGAGATGACCATGACGTTCATCGACGAGTTCATCGAAGAAGGCCGGTTGAAGGGACTGGAGCAAGGACGCGAGATGGAACGTATCGGCGCCGCCTCGGTTGCGCAGCTCGATTCCTGGACGCTCCGCATCCTCGACGCGGCCTCCCTCGACGAGTTCTTCGCCGGCTGATCTCGAGCTACCCCGACCCGAGGCGTCCACGATCCAAGGAGATCGAGCCCGTGGCCACCGACGCCTCGCCGCCGCTCTACACGCTGCGCGGCGTCGTCAAGCGCTTCGCGCGCGGAGCGGAAGAGGTCACGGCTCTCCGCGAGGTCGATCTCACCATCGCGCGCGGCGAGCTGCTGCTCGTGATGGGGCCGTCAGGGTCGGGGAAGAGCACGCTGCTGCATCTGCTCGGCGGGCTCGATCGGCCGACGGCCGGGAGCGTCGAGTTCCGGCCGACCCGCGATGCTGCTCCGCTCGACCTCGGTGTGCTGGCCGACGAGCCGCTGGCAGAGATGCGCCGCCGCGCGCTCGGCTTCGTCTTCCAGGAGTTCCATCTGCTGCCGACGCTGTCGGCGCTCGAGAACGTGATGCTGCCGCTGCTGCTCGAAGATGGTCGCGGTGGTGATCGCGGCGGCGCTGGTGGTATCCGTGGCGCTGCCGCAGCGGCGCGCGCGCGGGCGCACGCACGGCTCGTGCAAGTCGGCCTCGACACGCGCGCCGACCACCTTCCCGATCAGCTCTCCGGCGGCGAGCGGCAGCGCGTCGCGATCGCTCGCGCGCTGGTCGCCGATCCTCCGGTGCTCCTCTGCGACGAGCCGACCGGCAGCCTCGACTCGGCACGCGGCCGTGAGATCCTCACGCTCCTGCACGAGCTCACGCGGCGCGAGCTGCGGACCGTCGTGATCGTGACCCACGATGCAAACGCGATCCCGTTCGCCGATCGGTTGCTCACCCTGCGGGACGGCGCGCTCGGCGAAACGGCGTCGTGAGCTCCGCGCCGCTCGCGCTGCTGCGCCTGCTCTCGCTGCGCCATTTCCGGCGCCACGCGCTGCGCACCGTGCTCGCTCTCTCTTCCGTGG
>CAYRQC010000330.1:0-6582 GCA_964426265.1 uncultured Phycisphaerales bacterium
CTCCGGGCCGCCGTCGGCGAGGGTGACCGTCGCCCGCATCTTGAACGCCTGCTTCGTCTTCTCGTAGCGGCCCGTTGCGAGCAGTGACTTCACGATCTCGGCGTAGCGGCCCTCGCGAAGCTTGTCCGCGTCGAGTGCGAGATCGACGTCGATGCTCCCGACATGTGGTTCGTCAGCATCGGGCAAGAGCAGGTCAGGCACCCAGCCACCGACGACGACGAGGCTGTCCTTGAAGTAGGAGCCGAGCACCTGCCCGAGGTCGATGAGCACGCGGCGCGCGGCCTCGGTCTCGCGCCCACCGTAGTCGTGCCGAGTGCGGGGTTCGGCAATCATGCGATCCCCGCGGCTTTCCAGACCGGAAGGAGCCGCTGCTCGAGCACCGCTTGGGCCGCCTCTTCGCCGCGGCCGCCGCTGCGAGAGACGTCCACATACGTCTGCACCGGATCGGTGCAGCCGACCCGCTGCTCGCCGAACTCCACGTCGGCCGTGAAGGTGAGGAAGACTCCGGAGTCATCCGGAACGAGCACCACGACGTTTTCGCCGGAATCAACCTCCTTCGCTTGCGCATGCCGGACGAACGCTTCCACGTGCCCGGCCGCGATGTAGAGCCACGTCTTCGGCTGACGCACGTGGGGAGCCTGGCGTTCGGCGGCCGAGAACGCTGCGTAGGCCGCGACGTCGGCGGCACCGCACGCGATCTTGTACAGCGCCTTGTCGAGCTCGGCTCCCTTCAGCAGCGTGAAGTAGGAGCGACGCTCATGGCGGTCGAAACGGTACGCGCCTCGCCAAGCGTTCAGCAAGCCGAGCGGATCACTAAGCCGGGCACCGCCCTCCTCCGCTTCGGCAACGAAGCCCTCGTCGCGCAGATGGCGCAGGACCTTGTTCACGAGGCCAAGGCTGACCGGCTCATCGTTCCGGAGGTGCCAGCACGTGTACTGCTGCAGGTCGCGTTGCGTCCAGCATCGAGTCGCATGCGCCGGTGCGAGCAACGTGCGGACGACCCGCGCCGCGGCCGCCGTGCCGAGGTTCGCGATGCTGCGCGGCGGCCGATGGATCGATGGAATTCCGCTGCGCTCGATGTGCAGCATCCCCGGCACATCAATCCGGCAGTTGCCGGCGAGATCGATCCAGCTCCAGCCCGCCCGTCGGCAAAGGTCCGCGAGACGTGGCGAGACGGAGGGCATCGCGAGAACTGCAACCGTCGACGCATCACCTGCTTTCGTATGGAGGGCGTCCGCCCACGAGACGAACGTTCCGGGACGCAGCTCGCTCTTCACGTGGATGAACAGGCGCGGGCGTGCGCCGGTGGGTGAAGCGAGCCGGATCACCGCGTCAGCATCGGTGCGGGTGGAGGACGCTGCGGCGGGGGGCTTGCTTGGCCACCCGACATCAGCAAGCGTCGCCGCGAGCTTGGCTCGCAGGGCACGCTCGAGGGCGGCACCTTGGGGATGCACCATGTTCACGTTTTTATGGAAGTTCACGATTCCGTGAACATAGCATGTTTCATGAACATCCAGTGGCCATTCCAACGAGCCCTCGAGGCGCGCGGACTCTCCAACCGTGCCGCCCTACCGCAGCCACTCGCTGTGGACCGGCCCGCGCTCCGGGTGGTCGACGCGTTCGTAGGTGTGGGCGCCGAAGGCGTCGCGCTGCGCTTGGGTGAGGTTCTGCGGCAGGTCGCTCGAGCGGTAGCTGTCGTACCAGGCGAGGCTCGCCGCGAAGGCGGGGACCGGGATGCCGAGCTCGGCGGCGGCCGCCGCGACCTTGCGCAAGCCCGGCAACGCGTGGTCGAGCCAGCCTATGAAATCGCCGTCGAGCAAGAGGCTCGCCAGCGCGGGGTTGCGCGCGAACGCCTTGCGGATCGAGTCGAGGAAGCGGGCGCGGATGATGCAGCCGCCGGTCCAGATGCGCGCCAGCTCGGAGAGGTCGATCGCCCAGCCGTAGCCGTTCGACGCCGCACGGATCAGGCTCATGCCCTGCGCGTAAGCGCAGATCTTCGCGGCGTAGAGCGCGTCGTGAATCGCGGCGATCCAGCCGGCACTGTCGCCCCGCAGCATCTTGGGCGCCGGGCCGGGCAGCAGCTTGCTGGCGGCGACCCGCTCGTCCTTCATGCTCGAGAGACCGCGCGCATCGATCGCCGCAGCGATCGTCGGGATCGGGATGCCAAGGTCGAGCGCCGTCTGCGCCGTCCACTTGCCGGTCCCCTTCTGGCCCGCCTTGTCGAGCACCAGGTCGACCAGCGGCTTGCGGCTCTCGTCGTCGACCTTCTCGAAGATCTTCGCCGTGATCTCGATCAGGAAGCTGTCGAGCGGGCCGCGGTTCCACTGCTGGAAGACCGCGCGGAGCTCGTCGGCCGGCATGCCGAGCCCCTTGCGGAGCACGTCGTACGCCTCGGCGATCAGCTGCATGTCGCCGTACTCGATGCCGTTGTGGACCATCTTCACGAAGTGGCCGGCACCATCGGGACCGCAGTAGGTGACGCATGGACCGGTCGCCGTCTTCGCGGCAATCGCCTCGAGCACCGGCTTCAGCCGCTCCCACGCCGCGCGATCGCCGCCCGGCATCAGCGACGGACCGTGGCGCGCCCCCTCTTCGCCGCCGGAGATCCCGCAGCCGACGAAGCAGAGCCCCCGCTTCTTCCACTCGGCCTCGCGCCGCCGCGTGTCGTGGAAGAGCGAGTTGCCGCCGTCGATCACGACATCGGCGGGCGCCAGGTGGGGAGCGAGCTCGGCCATCGCCTGATCGACCGGCTCGCCCGCCTTCACCATCAACAGGATCCGGCGCGGTGCGTCGACCACGGCCGCGAGCTCGGCATAGCTCTTCACACCGACGAACTTCTTGCCGGCGCACTTCACCAAGAACTCCGCCGTCTTGTCCCACGTCCGGTTGTAGACGGCCACGGTGAAGCCGTGGTCCTCGACGTTCTGCGCGAGGTTCGCGCCCATCACGCCGAGCCCGACCACGCCGAACGACGCCTTGCCCTGTCCCATTGCGGGCTCCCCCTCAAACGATCCGCTTCACCGCCGCCACCACCGCCGCCGCCGTGATCCCGTAGCCCTCGTAGATCTTCTCGGCCGGCGCCGACGCCCCGAACCGATCGACGCCGATCGCGACGCCGCGCTCACCGACGAAACGCGCCCAGCCGAAGGTCGAGCCGGCTTCGAGCGAGACGCGCGCGGTCACCGCCTTCGGCAGCACCGCCTCGCGATAGGCCGCATCCTGCTCGAGGAATGCCTCCTGACACGGCATCGAGACCACGCGCGTCGCGATCCCCTGCTGCTCGAGCTCGGTTTTCGCGGCCATCGCGATCTCGACCTCGGAGCCGGTCGCGATCACGATCGCCGTCGGGGTGCCGCTCGCCGCATCGCTGAGGACATAGCCGCCGCGCTGGAGCCAGCTCGCGAGCCCCGTCTTGCTGCGGTCGTAGGTCACGAGCTTCTGGCGCGAGAGCACCACCACCGTCGGCCCGTGCGTTCGCTGCAACGCATAGCGCCACGCCTCGACCGCCTCGTTGGCGTCGCCCGGCCGCACGACGTGGACGTTCGGGCAGGCGCGCAGCGCCGCGAGCTGCTCGACCGGCTGATGGGTCGGCCCATCCTCACCGAGCCCGATGGAGTCATGCGTGTAGACGAAGGTGACTGGCAGGTGCGAAAGCGCCGCGAGCCGGATTGCCGGCTTCATGTAGTCGCTGAAGCAGAAGAAGGTCGCGGTGAAGCTGCGCGGGCCGCCGTGACAGGCGATGCCGTTGGCGATCGCCCCCATCGCGTGCTCGCGGACTCCGTAGCGGAGGTTGCGACCGGCGCCGGTCGCGCCGTCGAAGTCGCCGCCCTTGTCGATCGAGGTGTTGGTCGAGACCGAGAGATCGGCATCACCGCCGATCAGCCACGGGACTCTCGCGGCGAAGTGGTTCAGCGCCTTGCCGCCGCTCTGGCGCGTCGCGAGCCCCTGTGTGGCCGGGAAGTTCAGCAGCTCCTTGTCCCAGCCGACGGGCAGCTCACCCGCGATCATCGTTCGCCACTCGGCCGCCAGCGTGGGGAACGCCTTCTCGTACGCAGCGAACCGCTGCTCCCAATCACGGCGAGCCGCGGCACCCCGCGCGCCCGCCTTCGCGAACTCCGCGCGCGCCTCGGCCGGCACCGCAAAGAACTGCGCCGGATCGAAGCCGAGCGCCTTCTTGGTCGCCGCCAGCTCCTCGTCGCCAAGCGGCGAGCCATGCACGTGATGCGTGCCCGCCTTCTTCGGCGAGCCGAAGCCGATGGTCGTCTTGACGATGAGGAAGGTCGGCCGCGACTCGTCCTGCTTGACACTCGCGAGCGCTGCATCGATCGCCGCGAAGTCGCTGTTGCCGTTCTCGACCGTCACCACGCGCCAGCCGCACGCTTCCATCCGATTCCCGACGTTCTCGGTGAATGCCATCGAGGTCGGCCCATCGAGCGAGATCGAGTTGCTGTCGTAGAGCCAGACCAGCCTGCCGAGCTTCAAGTGGCCCGCGAGCGACGCCGCCTCGTAGCTGAGCCCCTCCATCAAGCAGCCGTCGCCGAGCAGCGCGAAGGTGCGATGGTCGACGATCGTGTGGCCCGGCCGGTTGAAGTGGTTGGCGAGCCAGCGCTCGGCGATCGCCATGCCGACCGCGTTGGCACAGCCCTGGCCGAGCGGCCCGGTGGTCGCCTCGACCCCCGCCGTCATGCCGCGCTCCGGATGGCCGGGCGTCTTGCTGCCCCATTGGCGGAACGCCTTCAAGTCGTCGAGCGTCACCGCGTAGCCATAGAGATGGAGCAGCGAGTAGAGCAGCATGCTCCCGTGGCCGGCGGAGAGGACGAAGCGGTCGCGATCGGGCCACGCGGGCTGCGCTGGATCGAACCGCAAGTGGCGCTGCCAGAGCGTGTAGGCCATCGGCGCCGCGCCGAGCGGCAGCCCCGGGTGGCCGGAGTTGGCCTTCTGCACGGCATCGATCGCGAGCGTGCGAATCGTGTTGGTGCAGAGCTGGTCGAGCGAAGTCGTGGTTGCCACCGTCACGCAGTCCTCCTTGGCGTGTCATCTGCGGTTCGCTCCGACGTGGATGCGCCGGAGAGCGTTTCGATTTCAGCAACAGCAGCGGCAGCCGCGCGATCGACCAGCCATTCGCTGCGGCGCAGCAAACGCGCCGGACAGGCGAGGAGGTCGCGCTCGCTCGGGCGATCACTTGCGAGCGCGCTCGCGACCGCGCTCCGCTTGTCGGCGCCCGCCGCGAGCACCACCACCGCGCGCGCCGCCGCGATCACCGGCGGCGTGATCGTCAACCGATGCGGCGGCGGCTTCGGCCCGACCACCGGCACGACGCGCCGCACGGTCTCACGCAACGCTTCCGAGCCGGGAAAGAGCGAGGCCGTGTGCCCGTCGGGACCGATGCCGAGCAGCAGCAGATCGAACGCCGCGGGCAGCAGTCGCTCGTACGCGCGCGCCGCCGCCTCGCGGTCAGTCGCCTCGCCGCTCATCCGATGGACGTTCGCCGCCGGCAACGCCACTCGATCGAAGAGCGCGGCCTTCGCCATCGCGTAGTTGCTGTCGGCGTGATCCGGCGGCACGCAGCGCTCGTCGCCGAACCAGAGGTGGCAACGGCTCCACGGCAGCCTTGCGCCATGTTGCTCGGCCAAGAGCTCGTAGGCGCGGCGTGGCGTCGAGCCGCCCGCCAGCGCGAGATCACAAGCGCCGCGCGTCGCGACGCTGGTCACGATCGTGCTCGCCATTCGGTCGGCGACCGCTCGGCAGAGCGCCTCGGCATCGACGAAGATCTGGAGGCGCGGCGGCTCGCCCATCGCTGATCGGCTCCTCCCGCAAGGGCGGGCATCGTATCGAGGCGGTGCTACCATTCCGCCCGCTCGCCGCCACA
This sequence comes from uncultured Phycisphaerales bacterium, assembly GCA_964426265.1. Taxonomy (GTDB): domain Bacteria; phylum Planctomycetota; class B15-G4; order B15-G4; family SIAN01; genus SIAN01. The sequence continues at coordinate 5,870 of CAYRQC010000330.1, forward strand.
CGAGTGGATTTCGGATGCGCCGGGCTCGTAACGAAAGCTGCTCTGCGCCGATGTAGGGAGCGGATGACCCTCGCCGCCATGCCCCCAGTCACGGTTCTTCCCGACGCCGGCGAGCCCGCTCACCCGCGCCCCTTGCTCGGCTGGCTCCTGGCGCTGGCGCTCCTTGCGGCGGGTGTGGTTCTGCGGCTGCACGATCTGGCGACGCTCTCCGTCAACGGCGACGAGATCTACACGATCTGGGAGACGCGTTCGGCGCGCAAGGCGTCCGAACCGGTCGATGTGGTCACGGCGTGGCAGCAGCGGCTGACGCTCATCGCGGCGAAGGATCCGGCGCCGCCGGCCGGCGTGCCGGAAAAGGAGCTCTGGCGCCTCCGCTGGGGCTACCGGACCAATCCGCTCCACTTGGTGATCAACGAGACCGCGTTCGCGCTGTTCGGTGACTCGCCGCTCGCCGCCCGACTGTCGAGCTGCCTCTTCGGGTTGCTCGCGCTTGCGCTGCTGCCGTGGCTGGCGCGCGGCTGGCTCGGCGGCCGCGGCGCGTTGGTGCTGCTCGGCGTCCTCGCCTTTGCACCCGATGCGGTCGAGTTCGCGCGCCTCGCCCGCTACCAGAGCGCCTGTTTCCTCTTCGCCGGGATCGCCGCGCTCGCCGCCGCGCGCTTCGTGCGCTGGCGCCGCCGCGGCGACGAGCTGCTCTGTCTCGCCGCCTGCCTCGG
>CAYRQC010000331.1:0-2512 GCA_964426265.1 uncultured Phycisphaerales bacterium
GAACAGTTTGCACGGACGCGGGGTCACATCCCGAGCGTTCGGGAGCTGGCCGGTCGCCTCCGAAAGTCACCGACCACGGTCTTTCAGCACCTCAAAGCACTCGAACGACGCGGCTACCTGAAGGGCGACGGCTCCGCCCACGGCTGGCGGCTCCTGCAGTCGAGCGAGCTGGCATCCGATGAGCTGAGCTCCACCGAGCTACATCAGGGTCGACTGCCGGCGCTGACTGCGTTGGAGGGTGGCCTGGCCGCCGAGATGGCGTTCGAGCCAGCGTCCGATTCACTGATCGATCCTTTGGACGTGTTGCCCGAAGGCTGGGTGCGCGTGCGGATCGCGGGGACGATCGCCGCAGGTGCACCGATCGAGGCCGTCGCGGACTCGACTGAGAGCCGCGTTTTCCCGGCCGACATGGTGCCCGAGGGAGCATTTGCACTGCGCGTGCGTGGCAGCAGCATGATCGAAGATCACATCTGCGACGGCGATCTGGTCGTCGTCAAACCGCAGCCGGAAGTGCACGACGGCGAGATCGCCGTGGCGCTGCTCGAAGATGGCTCGGCGACGCTGAAACGGGTCTTCCGCGAAGATGGCCGCGTCCGTTTGCAGCCGGCCAACGCGACGATGGAGCCGTTCTACGCCGAGAACGTGACGATCCAGGGCCGGGTGGTCGGCGTTTGGCGGCGCTGCGAGTAGGGCCGAGTACGCCGATTACGGCGTTGCGGTGCTGGCTCCCGCCGCCGGCTCCGGCGCGTAGTCGCTCTGCGTCTCTTGCGGGATGTACTTCATCAAGTGGTCGAGGCCGCTCGCCTCCTTGATGAGGTTGCGGGCGATCACCAGCTTCTGGATCTGGTTCGCCCCTTCGTAGATCTGGGTGATCTTGGCGTCGCGCATGTACTTCTCGATCGGGTAGTCGCGCATGTAGCCGTAGCCGCCGAAGATCTGGACCGCTTTGGTGGTGACCTCCATCGCGACCTCGGTGGCGAAGTACTTGCACTCGGCGGCGAGCTTGGTGACCCCCGAGTCGCCTTCATCGACCGCTGACGCCGCCGCATAGACCAGCCAGCGCGCGGCGTCGACCTTGGCCGACATGTCGGCCAGCATCTCCTGCACCATCTGGAATGACGAGATCGGCGCGCCGAACTGCTGGCGCTTGGTGGCATAGAGCAGCGCGAAGTCGAGGGCGCCCTGCGCCAATCCGACCGCCTGTGCTGCAACGCCCGGACGCGCCCAATCGAGTGTTTGCATCGACTGCATGAAGCCCAAGCCGGGCTTGCCACCCAGCAGCCGGTCGTCGCCGACGCGCACGCCGTTGAAATGGGTCTCGACGACCGGCACCGCGCGGATGCCCATCTTGTCCTCGACCTTGCCGATCGAGAACCCGGGCATCCCCTTCTCGACCAAGAACGTCGAGATGCGGCGGCTGCGGCTCTCCGGGTCGGTCACCGCGAAGACCGAGTAGATGTCGGCGGCGCCGCCATTGGTGGTCCACTTCTTTTCGCCACGGATGACCCAGTCGGCGCCCTCTTTGGTCGCGCGTGTCCGCATTCCGCCGGCGTCGGAACCCGCGAATTTCTCGGAGAGGCAGAAGGCGATCAGCTTCTCGCCGCGCGCGATCGGCGGCAGGAAGCGCTGCTTTTGCTCCTCGGTGCCCGCGATGATCATCGGGAACGAGCCCAGCGCGTTGACGGCGAACAGCACGCCCACTCCGCCGCACGCCCGCGACAGCTCCTCGACCACCTTGCAGAGCGCCACGATGCCGGCGCCGTGGCCGCCGTAGGCCTTCGGGATCCAGACGCCGAAGAGCCCGGCTGCGCCGAGCTCCTTCTGGATCTCCCACGGGTACTCCTGCAGGCGGTCGTACTTGGCGGAGAGCGGCCGCACGACCCGGTCGGCGACCTCCTTCGCGACGGTGCCCCAGTGGATCGCGGCATCACTGACGACGGTGCGCACGGAGTAGCTCCTTCAGAAATCGGGCGCGCCACAGTAGCCCGCGCCGTGGACCCTGCGAAGCGTTGGGCCAGTGATGCAGGCGGCTGGCACGCGACCCTCCGATCGGGATAGCATCCCTGACTTTTCCTCGACCCGTTGGATGTACATGGGGACGAGCGACATCGTCATCCGGGGCGCCCGGGAGCACAACCTGCGCGGGGTCGACCTGACCCTGCCGCGGGACGCCCTCATCACGTTCACCGGCGTCTCCGGCTCGGGGAAGTCCTCGCTCGCCTTCGACACCCTCTTTCGCGAGGGGCAGCGCCGCTTCCTCGAATCGCTCTCCTCCTATGCGCGGCAGTTCGTCGGCCAGATGGAGAAACCGAAGGTCGAGAGCATCACCGGGCTCTCGCCCACCCTCTCGATCGACCAGAAGACGGTCAACCGCAACCCGCGCAGCACGGTGGGCACGGTCACCGAGATCCACGACCACCTGCGCCTGCTCTACGCGCGCCTGGGGCAGCCGCGCTGCCCGACCTGTGGCGCGCCCGTCTCCGGCCAGGCGCCGGACGCCATCGTCGCGGCC
>CAYRQC010000332.1:0-3093 GCA_964426265.1 uncultured Phycisphaerales bacterium
GTTCACCTACGGCTCGAACGAGATCGAGCAGTTCATCACCGGTGTCCTGCTGCGCCGCGTGAAGGCGGAGATGGTCGCGCAGGGCAAGCCCCTGCCGGAGTCGGCGGTCTCGGAAGAGGACGTCCGCAAGAAGTTCGAGGAGGACAAGCAGGTCGTGCCGCAGATGCGTGGCATGACCGCCGAGCAGTACGAGAAGGCGATCATGGAGGGGATCGGCTGGCCCCGCTACGTCGAGTTCCAGAAGCAGCAGATGGAGTTTGAGCGCTTCTTCCTCCCTGACCCGCCCGAGGAGTGGGCGAAGCAGCAGCGCGAGCTGACGAAGGTGCTGGACGACGAGCAGAAGCGCAAGGAGGAGGAAGAGAAGAGGCAAGCGGAAGAAAAGAAGCAGGCCGAAAAGGAGCAGGCCGAGCAGCAGAAGCAGCAGGCGGGAGACGGCGGCACACCGAAGCAGGAAGGTGCCCCGAAGCCGGACGCCAAGCCGGAGGAGAAGAAGCCCGCCGCTCCGCCGCCCGCTCCGCCCGCCGATCTGTCGTTCATCCCGGACAAGACGTGGGAGCTGCTCGACGCGCGCACGGCCCCGACGATCAAGCTCAACTACGCGCGCGGCCACTCGCTCCACCCCATGCTGCGCGGCGGCGTGGTGGCGAGCATCCGCAAGAAGCTGCTCGAAGGAGTGGAGGTGCGTCCAGCCGGCGCTGACGAGCCCGACACGGCAGTCGTCTGTGGTGGCGAGAAGCTGCTGCTCTCGGACCTGCTGTCGTTGGTCGCGCCGCACGTCGACGATGCGCCGCGTCGCGTTGCCTTGCGCGAGCTGATCAACCTGCGTGCGTGTGACACGCGGCTCACCAAGGACGGCGCGCTGCTCTCCGTCGCCGACGCCGAGACGCAGTTCGCCGAGTGGCGCAAGAAGTACGACGGTTCATTGATCCCGGCCGAGCACATCATCTCGGCCTACGGTTACAACAGCCTCTGGCACTACCGCAGCGTCTTCCGGCGCAAGCAGTCGTACCGCAAGTTCGTCCAGGCGAACGTCACCGATGACAAGGTCAAGCAGCACTACGACATGAGCGCGCGCATCTTCTTCGAGGGCGGCACGTGCATCGGCCAGGTTCTCTTCGTGCCGGGGCCGGACAAGGCGGCCGCGCGTGCCGAGGTCGACCGCCTGCTCGCCGAAGTGGCGGCCGGCACCAAGACCTTCGCGACCGTCGCGCGCGAGAACGGCAAGCTGCCCGACAGCACCGACGTCCATGGCGGCGCACTCTCGCCGCTCGTCCGCAACAAGCTGCGATCGGTGTTGCAGGAGTCGGAGTACACCAACTTCCTGAACGGCCACTCGATCGCCGACGAGGCGTTCTACGTCTCCCGGGATGACTCGATCGTCGGTCCGGTGTGGCGCGATCTCAATCCCGAAGCTGCCGGCTGGTATGCATTCCACGTCGACAAGTTCTTCACGACCGGTTCGCGGCCGAGCCTCGCCGATCCCAAGGTGCGCGACCGTGCGATCGAGGATCTGGTCGACGTCACCTTCCCGCGTTACGTGAACGAGGCGTTGTCGCGCTGCTCGATCGAGCTGCCCAAGCGCGCGAACTGACGACCATGGCCGCGCGCCGGATGCGGCTCCTGGTGAGCGGCGCCGGCGAGCCGGCGTGGAACCTGGCGCTGGACGAAGCGCTGCTGCACGGAGGCGGCAGCGCCGTTCGTTTCTATTCGTGGGCACCGCCGGGGCTCTCGCTCGGCTACTTCCAGGAGCTCACGGAGCTGGCGGGCGAGGTCGCGCGCTGCGAGCGGGAGGGGTTTCGCGTTGTGCGTCGGCCGACTGGGGGTGGCGCCATTGCGCACTTCGGCGAGCTGACGTTTTGCATTGCCGACGACCGAGGAGCTGGGATCTTCGATGCCGACGTGCGCACTGGCTATCGGCGGATCCACCGTGTTTTCTCGCGAGCGTTGCTACGGCTCGGTGTGCGAGCGGACGAGCGGGGGGCGGCGCCGCTGACGTCGGATCGTGACGGTGCGGCGTGGCTTTGTTTCTGCTCGTCGAGTGATCTCGACCTGGTGGCGAGCGGGAGGAAGCTGCTGGGGTCGGCGGAGCGGCGGATCGGCACGCGGGTGATGCACCACGGTTCTCTGCCGTTGCTGCCGAATCCCATCACGCCGGTCGCGGCGAGCGTGCGTGAGGAGCTCGGGCGCGACGTGCCGTTCGAGGAGATGGTGGGGGTGCTCGTGCCGGAGTTCGAGAGTGAGTTCGGCTTGCTGCTGCAGCCCGGCGACCCGACGTCAGAGGAGATTGCGATCGCGGAACGGCTGGTCACCGAGAAGTACGGGCACTCGAGCTGGACTGGGCGGCGCTGAGTGTGACGCCGCTATCTTCACGGCGCTGATGGCCGCCGCGCCGATGTCTCGTGGTGCACCTGGAGAAGCCGATGTCGATCGATCGCGCCGCGCTCGCCCGCGGGCTCGGGCAGAGCCTCTGGTACGACAACATCTCGCGCGGGCTGCTGCGATCGGGCGCGATCCAGAAGCTGGTCGGTGACGGTGTCATCACCGGCATCACGACCAATCCGGCGATCTTCCAGAAGGCGGTCGAAGGAAGCGCCGACTACGACGACGAGATCCGCGCCCTCGCCGCCCAGGGCCTGACGACCGAGCAGATCTACGACCGCCTGACGATTGGCGACGTGCGCGCCGCCGCCGAGATCCTGGCGCCGGTCTTCGAGCGCAGCCGCGGCAACGACGGCTACGTCTCGCTCGAGGTGTTGCCCCGTTTCGCCGCCGACACCGCCGCCACCGTGGCCGAAGGCAAGCGTCTCTTCAAGGAGTGCGCGCGCCCCAACGTGATGATCAAGGTGCCGGGCACCGCCGCGGGCGTCGAGGCGTTCCGGTTGCTCACCGAGGCCGGCGTGAACGTGAACGTCACGTTGCTCTTCTCCCTCGAGCAGTACGAAGCAATCGCGCAGGCCTGGATCGCCGCGCTGCGCCAGCGCATGAAGAAGGGCTTCGCGGTCAACATGCTGGCATCGGTCGCGAGCTTCTTCGTGAGCCGGGTCGATGGCGCGGTGGATGCGCTGCTCGACGGCATGGCCAAAGGCGTGGGAG
>CAYRQC010000333.1:0-6807 GCA_964426265.1 uncultured Phycisphaerales bacterium
TCCGCCGGTAGAAGAGGCGCGTCTCGCGAATGCGGTAGTCGATACAGCGGCGCGTACAGCCGGCGAAAGAGCCCGTTTGGGATGCCCGGATCGAAGAGATGGAAGCGCGAGCGGGCCACGAGCCGAGCGCACCCAGCTCCCGGGTGCCGGGCACGACGCCTTCCCGGAACTGGTCTGGAAGTTCATGGATCAGGTGTTGGGCCGGAAGTGACACCCGGGGACGGTCGCGATCGACGGACAACTACCGACCGAGTCGATCTCCCGCCTTGGCGCTTGCCACCTTCAGCGTCCAGCTCGGTCCGAAGTTGAAAGCTTTGATGATCCAGCCCGCCCAGATGTAGAGCGCGCCGGTGTCGCTCACGCCATCGTCGATCGCGAGGGCGAGGAGATCGAGCTTGCCGTCCCCGTTGAAGTCGGCGATCTGCAGGGACTGGCTGTGGTCGCCGCCGCAAAGCCGGTCGTCGGCGATGCCGGTTTGAACGCGCAGGTAGGCGTCGGATCTGACGCTGCCGGTGAGCGTCGCGCCGCCGAACCACACGAAGAGCGCGCCTTCGTGGTTCTGCAGATACGTCGAGTTGGGCGTGGCGGCGACCACGTCGAGGATCCCGTCGCCGGTCGCATCCACCAGCACGACGCCGTCACCGTCCGTCGGATCGCCGAGCCGCCCACCCTGGTTGATCACGCTCGGACGGAGCACCGCCGCCGGCGCGACGACTCCGGAGAGCGTCGGCCCGCCGGCGAAGACCTGGATCTCCCCGCTGTTCTTGATCCCGATGCGGTCGGCGAGCGAGATCACGGCGACGACGTCGAGCTGGCCGTCGCCGGTTACGTCGCCGAGCCGGATGCCGTCGCAGCCGTTGGCCTGCCGCGCCATGAAATCGCCCACATGTGGCTTCGCATTCGGGAGCAAGCGCGATCAGGTCGCGATGGCCGTCCCCGTCGAGGTCGACGGCGAACGGCTCGCAGCGCAGGTGATCGTTCGCCAACGCGCCCGGCACCGAGAGCGTGGCCGTGGGCACCGCCGCCCCGACGAGCAACGTACCGCCCTTCCATACGAGCGCGAGGCCGGCATCGGCCACGCCCGCCACGTCGGCGATCCGGCTCACACCGACGACGTCGAGGAGTCCGTCGCCGGTCACGTCACCCTGGAGCAGGCCTGTGTGGTCGCTCACCTCCTGGTCACGCACGACGATCCACTGGTCGAAGCGCACGTGCCGCAGCGGCTCGACCGTGTCGACCGCGTCGAAGATCAGGTGGATCGTCCCGACCATGAGCGAGCGCGTCGACCACGCGGATCGTGGCCGTGCCCGCCGCCGTCACCACGATCGGATCGACGACGAACGACGCCGGCGGGTCGAGCAACCGCAGCGTGATCGTGTCGCCGTCGGCGTCGGTCGCGGTCGTCGTGAACTCGATCCGATGCGGCGCGAGCCCACCTCCCACCAGCACTGTGAAGTCGGATGGAAGCGAACAGCTCATGACCGGCTGGTGGTTGGCCGGAGTCGTCACGCTGACCTCGTTCGAATCGGCGGAACGCACACCGCCCGGCATCGAGGCGTAGACGCGGTAGCCGTAGGTCTGGCTCGATTGGACCGCGAGGTCGGTGTAGCTCTGGGAGTCATGCGCGAGCGTGACAAGCCGCTGGAACGGACCGCCGTTGTCGGCGCGCTCGACGACATACACGTACTCGGAGGCGAGCGGATCGATCCACGTCAGGTCGACTCGGCCCGCGAGCACCAGCGGCGGCGGTTGCAGCGACCCGGTCTGTCGCGCGATGCATGGCGCGGCGAGCGCGAATGCGACGAGCACTGCGCTCCATCCGCAACGGCCGATGGTCATGGCACGCTCCACTCGCGCGCGCCGCCGCGCTCGCGAGCCAGGAATGTAGCATGCCCGCTCGCCATCGTGTGGCGCATCGAGCGCGACGCGGCCGGCATGGCGGTCGTTGAGGTCGGTGTAGTCCTGACCGTCGAGCACGACCATGCTCGGGTGCAGCGGACAACGCAGCCGCCACGCGTTGCCGGCGATGATCAGGTCGAACCAGCCGCTCACGATCTTGCGCGCGAGATCGCGCCGATCGACCGCGTCCGCCGCGAGCCCGAAGTAGTGGAAGCCGGCCCCGTAGAGTTCGTCGGAACGGACGCGCCGGCGCACCCCCGGTAGAGGAGCTCCTCGCGTGGCCAATCGACGACCTCGATTCCCGGCAGGGCGCGCAGGCCGTAGAGGAGATCGTCGGCGAGGTAGTCGGGACGCCGATCGGTGAGGAACAGGATGCGCATTGGGGCAGGTTACGCGGTTCACCGCGGCGAAGCTGTACCGGCAGCGCTGACCGCAGCGAGACGGCGGCGACGTGAAGGAGAATAGGCGCGGCATCACCAGTGCCGTGAGCGACACTCCTGATCACGCAAGGGTTTGCTCTCCGATCGAAGAACTGCAACGGAGGCGTCCAATACACACGATTCCTCTTCCTGCGCGCTGTGCGGTGCAGTGCAATCCGTGAGACCGGGCTATTCCAGTAGCGCAGCACAAGGATCCACTCCCGTGACACTCATCCCGTTCAGTGCCGTATTGCTCGAGCTCATCGGCTCCGGAACGATTGGCCACGCAGTCGGCCGGCTCGTCGGAAGGTCGGCGATCGGCCGACGAGTCCGCCCGGCGTGCGGCCCCACGGTGATGCTCGGCATCTGCGTCTCCGCGGCAGCCCTGTCCCAGATTCCGTCCGCCAGCGCAGTCCATCTCTATTGGGGTTCTCCCGACGTTTTCGCGGCAAGCGTCATGTGATTTCGAAATCCATACAGCGGAAATAGATGGCGCGGATGAAGTGGTCGACCTTGAGGAATTCGTAGGCGCGCTTGAGCACCGTCTTGATCTTGTTGTTCATTCCCTCGACGGGACCGGTGCTCACCTGTAGCTCGATCGCCTTGAGGATCCCATCGAGGTGAGACTTCACGGTCTTCGAGAAGCGCACGATCTGCCGGATGCGGCAGCGCAGCGCCCACTGCATCCAGCGGCCAAGTCGCGCGCGGGAGAGGTCGACGTTGCCGGATACCCAAGCGTGTCGGAAGTCTACCTTGAGCAGGTAGCCCCGGGAGAGGCGTTGGTTGACGCGCTCGAGATCGGCGAGCTTCTGCGCCTGCTTGGGCGTGAGGTTGTTGGGATCCTTGAGGACGGCCCAGCACGTGCCCTTGAGCCAGCGGGGGTCCTCCGCCTGCTCGAGGCGGCGGAACTCCTCACGCCGGACGTCATCTGGCGCCGCGTTGAGCAGCTTCACCAGGTGGAAATGATCGAAGACCAGGGCGGCGTGCGGAGCGAACTCCCGGATCGCGAGGTGGAAGGCCTCGTGAAGGTCGGTCGCGACCACCTCGAGCTTCGCGCAGCGCTCCGGCCCGATCTCGCGGAAGAACGCGTTCAACGACTCCTGCGAGCGCCCCTTGCCAATCCAGACGACATCGCCCTGGAGCAGATCCATGACGATGGTGAGGTAGTTCTGGCCCGTGTCCGCAGGAGATTTCATCGACGCCGATCACGCTCAGACCATCGAAGCGCGCGGGGACGAGCTGCTCGTTGGCGTAGCGCGCCTCGATGGCCGACACCGTGCGCCAGGCCAGCTCGCAGTGGTGGGCCGCCGTCGTCGTGTCGGTCGTCCGCGAGAGGACCGCGACGACGCGCTCGAGCGCGCGCGTCACCCGTGCTGCAGTGCGAGCCCACAGCACGGCTTCGACCTGCTCCGAGCCCGTGCATGGGCAGTACACGCGCCGCACGCTCGCCTCGAGGTAGGTCGGTACCCCGAGCATGGGGAGATGCCGCCAACGTCGCACGCGCAGCTGATGGCCGGTCCCGGACACCGGCTGTTGATGGCGCGATCAGCGCGGAGGTCTCGGGCGACCTTCCCGGATTCGGAGGATGACCGCCGGGCCCGGCTCCCCCTCCCCCTCGATGGAGACTTCCTCAACCCGCGCTTCGGGAATCCCCACGAGGCGGGTAAGAAACTCGCGCAGGTCCAGCGCCATCGTTTCCCTCCGTCGCCTCTGGTAAGCAACGACGAAGGTAGCGCGGGGCTGGGCCCGCTTCGTCTCGCCTCACGCGACGACGGAGATGCGCGGCCTCACAGGGCGATCCTGGCATTTTCTCGGCTGCCGATCGGCCGATCCCTCACGTTCAGGCGGTTTGGACTTGCCGCGAAAACGTCACGAGAACCCAACAAAAGGCAAACCGCGTTCGGAGGGGGTGAGGAGTTGCCTCACCTCTTCCCACGCGCAGCATCGGAGATGCGGGTCGGCACCGAGCGGCTCGCAAGGCTGGCGGAGTGTTCGCGATGAAGCGCCGGATCCTTGGTGTCGCGCTGGTCGCTGTCGCGTGGTGCTCCCTTTTCGCCGTAGTCCGCCACGACACCATGAAGACGCGCGTCTCGGCGCACGGGCTGCTGCATGTCGCGATCGCCGAGCAGTGCGCCACCGACCGCGGTGGCTGGGCGACGGCGCCCGACAACCCGCTCTTCGCCGGCACGCCGCTGCCCTACTACTACGTGTTCCACGAGGTCGCGCTCGGCCTCGCACAGCGGCTGCACGTGGGGCTGCTCGCGGCGTTCGAGCTGCTCGCGCTCGGCGCGACGGCGCTGGTGGTGGTGGCCGGCTTTGGGCTTGGCAGGCGTCTCTTCCGCAGTGATGCGGCGGGCTTCGCGACCTCGTTCCTCGTCTTCGCCGGCGCTCATCCGCAGGGGCCACTCGTGTTGCTCGGGCGCTGGCTGCAGTACGGCGACCAGCTCTTCACCAATCAGGGCTTCGCGGCGGACGGCGCCTACCTCTGGGGGCTCGTCCATCCGGCGGTCGGCGCAATGCGGCTGGGCGATCCATGGGGGACGCTCGGCCCGCTCGCTGTCTACTTCCTCAACGTGACGGCCCGGCCGGTCGCGCTCGCCGGATTGCTGACCACGGTCTGGATGGTGGTGCTGGCAGCAACTCGCCGCGGCGTGTTACCCCTGCTACCGGTCGCGGCCGGGGTGATGGTCACGACGCTCTTCAGCCCGATCACCGGTCTCGCTGGCGGCGGCGCGCTCGCGAGTGGGCTCCTGGTCGCGTCGTGGTGGAGGCGGCGCAGCACGGCCGAAATGCTGGCGCCGCGGCGCGCCGTCGCGATCGCCGTTGCACTGGCCGTGGGAGTCGCGCTCGCGGCACCGTGGTTCTGCCACCTGCTCGGGCGCGGCGACGCGGCTGGCGCGTGGGGGCTCAATCCCAGGCGGCTTGCGGGTGTCGCAGCGGCCGGATGGCTGGTCGCAAGCCTCGCGTTGCTCGTACTGCGGCGCGTCGCGGGAACGGTGCGCACGCTCGTACTGGCGCTCCTGCTGGCCGCGCTGCTGCTCACGGCCGCGACGGCGTTCCTCACGCTGCCAGTCGGCAACGAGGACAACTTCTTCCACGCGGCCCTGCTACTGCTCGCGGTGCCGGCGGCCGGATTCGCGGTGACGCGCTGGCGGGCGCTGCTCCTGCACCTCGCCTTCGCTCCGACCCTCGCGATCGTGCTCCTCTCCTATCGCGGCCGCGCCGAGATCCCACTTGCGCTGGCCGCCGACGGGACGCTCGAGCGCACACCCGCCAGCGGGTCGCTCGCGCGCCTCAACGCCTTCCTGCGCTCGAACACGCCGGCCGCGGCCATCGTGGTGCAGGATCCGGGCGCCGCCGGCCGGCAGTGCACCGGAAACACCTCGGAGCTGCCGGCGCTCACCGGCCACGCGCTCTTCACCGACTACGCGAGCCACTACCTCGTCGCGCCTCACGCCGACGCGCAGCGCCGGGCCTCGATCAACCGTGCGCTCGTCACGGGCGAGCCGCTCTCCGCGGCCGACGCGGGCTATCTCCTGGCGCTCGCGCGCCCCGTCTACATCGTGGTGCCCGTCGGCGACGCCGTCGCCGAGGCGCGCCTCGTGGGCCGCTACGGACCCGCACTCTTCGCCGCCGGCGCGATCCGCGTTTTCGAATGGAGGCTGCCGCCATGAGCGGCAAGCCTCGGACGCGCAACCGCATGCGCCGATCGGCCCAACGGCGACGCGCAGCCTGGTCGCGCAGGCACCACCCTTCCCTGCGGCGACGTTTCTGCGCACGACGGACGAGCTCGCGGTACCCTGGTACGTGGCTGGCGGCGCATCTCGGGCACTGATCGGATGCGCACTAGCGAGGTCGCGTCGCCTGCGGCCGTCGCCGGTAGAACGTGAACCACTGGAAGAGACCGCTCTCGGCGATGCGCACCGTGACGCGCACGTAGCGTTTGCGGAACTTCGGGTCGATCCAGATCTGGTACTCGGACGTCAGGGTCAGACGTTGCGCGATCGCGGCGTCGTCGAGCGGACGATCACCGACCGCAACGTTGCCAAGCAGGATGAACTCGGGATCGCGGGCGAGTACGTACACCCCGTCGCCTTTCTCGTGGCCGGCGCGCCCGGTTCCCATGTTGCGCACGACCGCGTGAGCGATGTGCTCGTCATTGAGCCCGAGCATGTCGAGCAGGGGCTGGCGCATGTGGTAGCCGATCGCGCCGGCGGGGGTCGACGCGACCAGTGCGTCGGGCGGAGCATGCACATCGAGCCAGCGACTCGCTGCGGCGAGACGGTCGACGAAGTAGTTGTCGAACCAGCGGTAACCATGTCGCTCGGGGTCGGGGAAGCAGAGCCCGCTCGGACCATCCTTGCGCGCGAAGCGTTCGGGGAAGAGGGCTGGTCCGAGCGTCGGCACCGCGCCGTGCACGAGGACGACGAGCGTCGCGCCGATCGCGACCGCTCGCATGCGCTGGCGCGCTCGCGCCGCGATGTCGGCG
>CAYRQC010000334.1:0-3107 GCA_964426265.1 uncultured Phycisphaerales bacterium
AGGCCGGCTCGGTTGCGTCCACCCCGGTTGTCGTCGCCAACCAACCTGTCCCCGCCGGCACCACGCTCCAGTCCGATATGGTCGAAGTGAAACGGTTCGCGGCCGACACTGTTCCGGACGGCGCGGTCGCGGAGCCAGCGAGAGTGCTTGATCGCGTGGTGCGTTTCTCGCTGGCGCGCGGCGAGCCGATCGTCGAGAGCCGCGTGACGTCGCTGCAGAGCGGCAAGGATACTTCGGCGCTGGTTCCGCCCGATCTGCGCGCGCTGAGCGTGCGCGTCAACGAGGCGGTGGCGCTGTCGGGCCTGATCCATCCGGGCATGTTCGTGGATGTGATCGTGACCTCGCCGCCAATCGACGACCGCGGTGCGCTCACCCGCAACATCCTGCGCCGCGTGCAGGTGCTCGCGGTCGGAAACAAGCTGTCCTTCGACGTGAAGAAGACCGGGGTGGCGGACCTGCTGGGCGGCGGCGGCGGAAATCGCTCCGACGATCAGACGGCGCGCAACGTCGTGACGCTGGTCGTGACGCCGGATCAGGCCGAGCGGCTCGCGCTCGCGAACAAGGAAGGCGATTTGCAACTCGCTATCCGAAACGTCGCCGATCAGGGAGAGCCGGATTCTCCAGGGGTGAGCTTGAAAGCGCTGCTGACGCCGGGCGAGGGGATGGGCTTCCCGGCGAAGACGCCCGGTGTCTCGGATTCGGGAATGACCTCCTCCGCGGCTCCCTCGGCGCCGCGCCGTCGTTCACCGGACCGTGGTAATCGTCCCGCGGAGCCCACCGTCGAAATGGTCCGTTAGTTCACCACGTGGAGAATCCTACCCTCATGAAGTCACGGCACACGCTTGCCAGCGTCTCTGGACGGCCGCTCGCGTTCATCCCGGTCCTGCTGGCTATCCCGTTGGCATCCCTGGCGCAGACGACCACGCTGCGCGTCGCGGGCGAGGTCGCCGCCACCAAGCGTATCCACGTCGAAGAGGGCGGGTCACGGCTGCTCGCGATGAGTGAACCGGTAGTGCGCGTCTCGGTGGCGAACCCCGACATCGCCGACCTCAAGGTGATCAACCCGACGCAACTCCTGCTCACCGCCAAGTCCGTGGGATCGACGGACCTGACGCTCTGGAACCGCGAGGATGAGCCGGTCATCTACACCCTGCACATCACCAAGAACCTCGACGAGCTGCGCCGCCAGCTCAAGGAGTTGTTCCCCAACGAGGCGATCACCGCCGAAGCCGCGGGCAATCTGATCGTGCTGTCGGGTGAGGTCAGCGATCTGCGAGTTCCCGGCCGCGCGCGTGAGTTGGCCAAGCTGCACGCCGACAAGGTCGCCAACCTCCTCCAGATCAAGGGCAACCAGCAGGTCCAACTCGAGGTCCGCTTCGCGGAAGTGTCGCGCAGCGGGCTACGGGACATGGGCCTCAATCTGTTCGCGCGGGATGAGACCGCGACCACGCTCGGTGGCTTGGCGCCGCCTGCCGGACTTGGCAACGTCGGCGTTCCCGGAACGGCGGTGGGGCCGCAGCCGGCGCCCGGAGTTCCGCCGGGAATCGGCGCGCCGGCGTTCGGCAACGCGTTCAACCTTTTCTACAGCACCACCCGCGGCGGCATCGAGTTCTCGTCGATCTTGAGCATGCTCGAGTCGAGCGGCTTGGCGAAGATGCTGGCCGAACCGTCGCTGGTCGCCCTCACCGGGCAGGAGGCGAGCTTTTTGGCCGGCGGCGAGATCCCGATCCCCATCCCGCAGGGGCTCGGGCAGGTGAGCATCCAGTTCAAGAAGTTCGGCGTGCAGCTCAAGTTCACGCCCACGGTCCTTGCCGAGGATCTCGTGCAGCTCGGTGTCTACACGGAAGTCAGCGACGTCGATCCGGGCCTCGGCATCAGCCTCGGCGGCACGACGATCCCGGGGCTGACCAGCCGCTTGGGGCAGACGACCGTGCGGCTGCGCGACGGTCAGTCATTTGCGATTGCCGGCATGCTGTCGGATCGAATCCGTTCCAACATCGACACGGTTCCGCTCCTCGGAGACATTCCGATTCTCGGCGCGTTGTTTCGTTCGACGCACTATCGCCGGGACGAGACTGAGCTTCTGATCGTCGTGACGATCCACATGGTTCGCCCGATGGCGCCCGAGGAGCTTCCCCCGCAGCTTGGCGAAGACGAGACCAACGATCCGGACGACTTCGAGCTCTTCCTGCTGGGGCGCTCCTCGCGTATATGGGGTGAGGAACCGCAGCGGGGCCGGCGCGAGGGGCCCGAGGTGGCCGGAAAGGCGGGATTCCAGAGGTAGTCCGATCGCGTCCGATGAGCCTGATTCAAGCCACTAGATCCTCGCGCATCGAGCTTGCGCTGCTTGGGGCAACCCCCCAGATGGCCGAGCAGATCAAGTCGGGGTTGGCAGATCTCGCAACGGTGGCGGCCGAGCGTGAGCCAATCCGTGGGCTACAGCGCGTGCTCGAGACAACGCCCGGGCTGGTGGTTCTGGCACTCGACAACGTTCCCGAAGCAGCTCTCAAGGTAGCCGAGACGCTGATGCGCGATCGCCCGGACCTTCCGGTCCTGGCCATCGCCTCGCGGGCGGCGGACCCGGAAGTGCTGCGCCGGTTGATGAAAGCGCGCGTTCGCGACTGCGTGCTCCTGACCCGCGGGCTCGACGAGCTGCGACTCGCGGTTCAACAGTCGATCGAGCAGGCCGACGTGCAGACCGAGGCCGGTGGCGGATCCGTGGTCGCGGTCTGGCCGGGGCGCGGCGGCGCCGGCGCCAGCCTGCTGGCGGTGAACATCGCCGGTAGTCTGGTGCGACGCGGCAAGCGCGTGATCATGGTGGACCTGGACCTGCGACTGGGCGACGTGCTGGCGCTGCTCGACGTGGCCTCCAAGACGCCGCTGTCGAAGCTGCTGGAAAACCTCTCGCGCCTGGACCGGGATCTGCTCGACACCCTCGTGACCAAGCACTCGTCGGGCATTCATGTGCTCGCCGACTCGGATCAGCGCGAGGGCGCCAAGGAGCTCGAGCCCGGCGACGCGCAGCGGCTGCTCGCGTTCTTGCGCTCGAACTTCGACGCGGTCGTCGTTGACGGTCTCAACGCCCTCTCCGCCACTACCCTGGCGGC
>CAYRQC010000335.1:0-4945 GCA_964426265.1 uncultured Phycisphaerales bacterium
GGACCTCCAGGGTGGCTCATCCGCGCGCTCCCGCGCTCCGCGACTCACCGCCAGCCACCGCGGCTCCACCAGGCAGGAGCCGCGCCGCGCGCGCCGCCACGACCAATCGCTCGAGCCGCCGCGACTCGGCAATCGCTGCCGCGCGACCGCCGCGCGTGATTCGATAGAGCCGGCGGCGCTCGCCGCTCGGATCGTGGCCTGCGGCGTCCATCTCCTCGATCGAGCCGCCATCGAGCAGCTGCTTCAGCGACCGATAGAGCGTCCCCGGGCCGAGCCGCAACGCCCCGCTCGTCAGCCGCAGGGCTTCCTTCATGATCGCGTAGCCGTGCCGCTCCCCATCGGCGAGCACCAGCAGGATCGCGTAAGCGGCGGTGGTAAGTGGGGCGTTCTGGGCCATATATCCATCGTGGATATATCGAGACGTCGTGTCAAGACGGCACCATGGATCCTCAACTGGAGATGAGCCGGACGGAGACGCGAGAGTGGGCGTCACCGCGCGGCGGCCATCCGTGAACCGGTTTGCCGGCGCTCCGTTGGGCCTCGGTTTTCGTTCCGGTCGGCATTTCCCGCGTGGCCATGAAGGAGAGAGACACCGTGCTGATGAGACGATCCGGTTCGATGGGGCTCGCGTGCGCCGCGGCCATGGGGGTCGCCACGCTGTGCGGCTCGACGCTGTGCAATTTGGCGACGGCGCAAGTCGGTACAACGTGGCCCGAGTTCCGCTACGCCGGCGTGCTCGCCCAGGACGCGATGCTCCAAGGGAAGATCCCCGAGCCGGACGGGCGCGCGGCGCGGAGCAACCAGGACGTCTTCCAAGTCAAGCCGGTGAAGGTCACGCCCGGTGAGTTCGTCGAGGAGCAGCCGGTCGGCGAGTACGACCAGCCGCAATGGACCACCTTCCGGCGCTTCCCCGCGACGCGCGTCTACCTCCAGACGCCGCCCGGCGGCGTGCAGTTCGAGCAGTGGTTCGAGTTCCGGAAGCAGAAGGACAAGCGTGGCGACGACGAGACGCGCGTGCGCCAGGAGCTCGAGTTCGGGCTCGGCAATCGCATGCAGCTCGATCTCTACCTGCGTGAGGAGCACGTCCGCGACGGCGTGAACTCCAGCTACGAGTTCGCCGGCTACTCGGCGGAGCTGCGCTACGCGCTGGCCGACTGGGACAAGATCTGGGGCAACCCGACGCTCTACTTCGAGTGGATCTTCAACGACAACGACGCCGACAAGATCGAGCCCAAGCTCCTCTTCGGCGGCGAGATCGCGGCCGGCTGGCACTGGGGCCTCAACCTCATCCACGAGCGGACCCTCGCCGGCCACCCCGATCGCACCGAAGAAGAGGCGGCGAGCGTGTCGATCAGCCGCACCATCATCGACCAGAAGTTCTCGGTCGGCGCGACGAGCACTGTCTCCTACGAGTCGGAGCCGGGCGCCCCACAGCGCGAGCGGACCCGTGAGTGGATGGTCGGCCCGTCGCTCCAGTTCATCCCGCACGAGCGTGCCGCCCTCAACATCGAGCCACTCTTCGGCCTCACCGGTGAATCGAAGCGGCTCAAGCTGTTCGTGGTCTTCTCCTGGCACTTCTGAGCGCGTCTCCGCGGCCCTGAACCGCAAGCCGGAGCGAAAGCCCGGACTCCCGACTCATGTCGAGGGGCTGGGCTCGGTACATTCGGGCGACTTGGAGCCCGACATGTCTGCGTCCTTGCATTCGATCCATTCGCTCACCTTCGCGTTCGCGTTGGCCTCGGTCGGCGGGCTCGCGGCGTTCACTTCGACCGCGGCACTCGGGCAGGACGCGCCACCCAGCGCGCCGCCGGCAACGCCCTCGCCGCCGGCGCCCCCCGCAGCCCCTGCGGCCCCGAACGCCGGTGCTCCCGCCGCCGCTCCCGTGCCGCGCGGCCTGAAGCTGCGGGAGCCCGAGGCTCTCCCCGGCTACACGCTGATCGCGCCGCTCACCGGCAAGACGATCCACCTGGTCGATCTCGAAGGCAACGACGTGCACCGCTGGGTGTCGGAGTTCGAGCCGGGCTGCGAGTACTTCCTCGACAACGGTCATCTGCTGCGTTGTTGCCGAGTGCCCGCGACGAAGCCGTTCGGCGGAACGGGTGGCGAGGCGGGACGGCTCGAGGAGTTCGCGTGGGACGGCACGCTCGTCTGGAGCTTCAACTGGGCGAACGAAGAGCACATGCAGCATCACGACATCGAGCACACGCCGTCGGGAACGATCCTCTTCCTCTCCTATGAGTACAAGTCGCGCTCGGATGCCATCGCCGCGGGGCGCCACCCGGCCTACGTCGGCAAGGATGGCATCTGGTCGGAGGTGGTCGTCGAGGTCGAGCCGATCCTGCCCGAAGGCGGCGAGGTGATCTGGGAATGGCACGCCTGGGATCACCTGATCCAGGACATCGACGCCGATGCCGCGAACTACGGGGACGTGGCCGCGCACCCCGAGCTGCTCGACCTCAACGCCGACCTGCGCAAGGCGCCGCCGACCGACGCGGAGACGGAGCAACTCCACGCGCTCGGCTACATCGCCGACACACCGGCGGCGGGCGGCCCGCGACTCGATTGGCTCCATCTCAATGCGATCGACTACAACGCCGCGCTCGACCAGATCGTGATGAGCAGCCCGCACATCGACGAGATCTTCCTCATCGATCACTGCACGACGAGTGACGAGGCGGCGAGCCACGCGGGCGGCGCCCACGGTCACGGCGGCGACCTCCTCTACCGTTGGGGCAACCCGAAAAACTATGGCGCCGGCGGCCCGGCCGATCAGCGCCTCTTCGGCCAGCACGATGTGCGCTGGATCCCGGCCGGACTGCCCGGCGCAGGACACTTGACGGTCTTCAACAACGGCGCCGGTCGCCCCGACGGTGACCATTCGGAGATCTGGGAGCTCGCGCCGCCGCTGCAAGCCGACGGCAGTTACGACTTCGCGCCGTTTGCAGCACCGAAGCCCGACCAGCCGCTCTGGCGCTACGTGGCTCCCGACCCGAAGGAGTTCTTCTCGGGCTTCATCTCGAGCGCCCACCGGCTGATCAACGGCAACACCCTGATCTGCGAAGGCGCCAGCGGCCGCGTCCTCGAGGTGACGAATGGCGGCAAACGCGTCTGGGAGTACCTGAACCCGTTCGCCGAACCGCCCGCCGCCGGCAGCACCGCGCCGGGGGTGCCACCCTACGCCATGTTCCGCGCCACGCGCATCCCCGCCGACCACCCGGGTCTTGCGGGCAAGTCGCTCACCCCGTTGCCGAAGTGACGAGCAGACTCACGGCGGAGCGCTCCATGCCGCGACCCGACCCCGTTCCGACCGACGCCGAGCTGCGGCGGCTCGCCGAGGACGCAGCGCGGACCAAGAACTGGAAGCGCTTCGGGCCCTATCTCGCGGAACGGCAATGGGGAACGGTCCGCGAGGACTACTCGGCGGACGGTGACTGTTGGAACTACTTCCCCCATGACCACGCGCGCAGCCGCGCCTACCGCTGGGGTGAGGATGGCCTGCTCGGCATCACCGACCGCGAGTGTCGCCTCTGCTTCGGGCTCGCGCTGTGGAACGGCAAGGACCCGATCCTGAAGGAGCGGCTCTTCGGGCTCGCCGGGCCGGAGGGCAACCACGGCGAAGACGTGAAGGAGCTCTATTACTACCTCGACTCGACGCCGACCCACTCCTACCTGAAGGCACTCTACAAGTATCCACAGGGCGAGTACCCCTACGCGCGGCTGGTCGAGGAGAACCGTGCGCGCAGCAGGCAGGAGCGTGAGCTCGAGCTCGAGGAGACCGGCGCCTTCGACGGCGGCCGCTACTTCGACGTGGTCGCCGAGTATGCGAAGGCGGCGCCCGACGACCTGCTGATCCGCATCACCGTCACCAATCGCGGGCCGGAGCTCGCGCGCCTCCATCTGCTCCCGACGCTGTGGTTTCGTAACACCTGGAGCTGGGGCTGTGCCCATGAGGGGTGTTGGATCAAGCCGGTGATCCGCAACAAGAGTCAGGACGGGCGCGCACTGCTGGTGGCGCACCATGTGACACTCGGCGTGATGAACCTCCACGTTGCGCCCGGGCCCGATGGCCTGCTTCCACAAATCTTGTTCACCGACAACGAAACCAACACCGAGAAGCTGTTCGGCACGAAGCCACTGCAACCCTATGTGAAAGACGCGTTCCATCGTCGCGTCATCGGCGGCGAGCTCGCGGCCGTCAATCCCAAACAGGTGGGGACGAAGACGGCGCCGTGGTTCGTGCTCGACGTGCCGGCGGGCGGCGCGCAGGTGGTGAAGCTGCGGCTGGTGGCGGCCACGAAAACGGAGCCATTCGGCCGTGAGTTCGATACCACATTCGCGGCGCGTATCACCGAAGCAGAAGCCTATTGGACCACCCGACTGCCGGTCGGCGCCACCACGGACGAACGCACGGTCGCGCGCCAAGCCTACGCCGGCCTGCTCTGGTCGAAGCAGTTCTATCACTATGTCGTCGAGCACTGGCTCGAGGGTGACCCCGAGCAGCCCGCGCCACCGGCGGCGCGCACCGGCGGCCGCAACCACGAATGGCCCCACCTCTTCAATCGCGACATCGTCTCGATGCCCGACAAGTGGGAGTACCCGTGGTATGCCGCCTGGGATCTTGCGTTTCACATGATCCCCATGGCCCTGGTGGACCCGGACTTTGCGAAATCGCAGCTCATCCTGTTTCTCCGCGAGTGGTACATGCACCCGAACGGTCAGATCCCCGCGTACGAATGGGCGCTGGGTGACGTGAACCCGCCGGTGCATGCGTGGGCGGCGTGGCGGGTTTACAAGATAGACAAGAAGCGCACGGGCCGCGGCGATACAAAATTCCTCGAACGTGTTTTTCACAAGCTGCTCCTCAACTTCAACTGGTGGGTGAATCGCAAAGACGCGCGCGGCCGAAACGTCTTTCAAGGCGGGTTTCTTGGGCTGGACAACATCG
>CAYRQC010000336.1:0-3599 GCA_964426265.1 uncultured Phycisphaerales bacterium
GTCCGCAGCCAAGGTCGCACGGAGCCTGGAGGCGCTGGACGGCTGGAAGCTGACGAAGGGCAAGCTCGTGCGAGAGTTCCGGTTCGACGACTTCTCGTCGTGCTTCGGCTTCATGGCCTGCATGGCGACGGTGTCAGAGTCGATGAACCACCATCCGGAGTGGGAGAACGTCTACAACCGGTTGCTCGTGCGAATGTCGACGCACAGCGCGGGAGGCGTAACCGCGCGCGATGTTCAGTGGTGCGAGCAGGCGAATGCTCGATACGCAGCGTTCATCTCCAAGGTGGCCAAGGCGTTGCCTTGACGATCTCTGCGATTGGCTGGCCACCTACGTCGACGCGGCCCCGCGTAGATCGACGGGCGTTTGTGCGATCAAGAAGGCGCCCGTGTCGCCGATCTGCCCGGCCGAAGCGTGGGGTGTCCTACCGCGACCGTCGTCTTGGTCGGCAAGATCGGCGGCCGGCCTTGGTCGTGTCCAGCTCGGGACGTGCGTGTGCCGATCGCCTGATGACTCCTCGCGAGGGCTCGCCCGATGGATCCGGTCTTCACGTTGCCCTACTCCGAGTTCGTCGTGGCGCAGCGGCTGGCGCGCGCGCTGCCGTCAAAGGACGGCTACTCGCTCCACACGCCGCTCTCGCGACAGGAGCGCGGCGTCGACCTCGTCGTGGTCCGGCGGCGGGGTCGGCACTCGTGGGCGACGACGATCCAGGTCAAGTCGTCGCGGACCTACTCGCGCCCTCCGCCGACGGATCGCACGCGACGCCCGTTCCGCTTCTACACATGGCTCAACAACTTCGACTGCCCACCCGAGGCGGACTTCTTCTGCCTCGTGGCGCTCTACCCGTCGGTGGATGCGGCCGAACACCGGGAGCGGGGCTCATGGTGGGCGCCGCAGATCCTCCTCTTCACGCAGGGCGAGATGCGCCGGCTGCTGCGCTCGATCAAGACGTAAGTGTTGCATGAACCCCGCCTTGCCCGCGCGCGGCGCCACGCGAGAATTTGCCGCCGGAGGTGAACGCCGATGGCAAGCGGGTCGACCGGGCGTCGCTACGACGCCGAGTTCATGCGGGTGCAGCTCGGGAGAGCGCGTGAGCGCGGCTGGTCCCTGGTGCGCTTGGCGCGGGAGTCGGGGATCTCGCTGCCGACGCTGTGTCGTTGGCGGCGGCAGATCGAAGGTGAGCGGCGCGCGTCGCAGGTCGGCTTCGTCGACGTGACCGAGGCGCTCGCTCAGCCGGACGAGCCAAAGGGCCAGGGCCCACCCCTCGAGGTCGTGCTTCGCAGCGGGCATCGACTACTGGTGGCCGCGGGAGTGGCGACCTCCCTGCTGCGCCGAGTGGTGGCGACGCTCGAGGCACCATGCTGAGTCTGCCCGCACAGGTACGCGTCTTCGTGGCCGTGGCTCCGGTCGACTTCCGCCGCGGCTTCGACAGCCTCCACGCGATCGTGCGCGATCAGTTCGGCAGCGATCCCTTCTCGGGTCATCTCTTTCTCTTCCAGAACCGTGCACGCGACCGGGTGAAGATCCTGGTGTGGGACAAGAACGGATTCTGGCTTCACTACAAGAGATTGGAGCGCGGGACCTTCGAGCTCATCGGAGATCGCGGTCGCGGAACACCACACATCGAGATCGATCGGATCGAGCTGCAGCTGCTGCTCGATGGAATCGTGATTAAAAGTGTGAGATCGAAGAAACATTTCGTCACCGAGTTTCGTCCAAGTTCACGTGATGGGAATGGGACCAAACGAAGCGAGTCGGTTGCGGGATGAAGCGGCGACGCTGTGCGTTCAGCTATTGGAGCGTGAGCAGCAGAACGCCGAGCTCCTCGCCCAGGTCGTGCTGAAGGACCGCGAGGTCGCCGAGCTGCGCCAGCGCGTCTCCCATCTCGAGCACAACGTCACGGTCCTGACCAAGATGGTCTACGGACCGCGCTCGGAGAGAAGCGCAGCGGATCCGACGGCGGATGCGAGCCGCCTGCAGGGCCACCTCTTCCTTGCGGAGATTGCGGCGGCCGCCAAGGCGCTGGCCGAGGAGAAGCAGGTCATCGCGACGGTCGCGCTCAAGTCGGACGGTCCGCAGCCGCAGGTCGGTGCGCACCGTGGCCGCCGCCAGGCGCCCGAGAAGCAGCTTCCGCGCGTCACCACGACGATCGAGCTTCCCGTCGAGCAGCGGATGTGCTGCGGCCAGGCGATGGAGCCGATGGGCAAGGAGGTCACGCGGGTGCTCGAGCGCGTCGAGACCTTCGTCGCGCACGAGATCGAGCGGGTGAAGTACTGCTGTCGCGTGTGCCAGGACCACGTGAAGATCGCCCCGGCGCCCGATCGGGTGATCGACAAAGGGATCCTCGGCACCGGCGCGCTCGCCCACGTGATCACCGAGCGCTTCGGCAATCACATGCCCTACCATCGCCTCGAGAAGAAGTACGCGGCCGAGGGCGTGAAGATCTCGCGTACGGTGCTCTGCCGCTCGGCGCTGCAGTGTGCCGAGCTCCTCGAGCCGATCTACCACGAGCTCGTACGGGAGATGCTGGCCTCCCCGATCCTCAACACCGACGACACGCCCGTGCGCCAGAAGGTGAGCTCGGCGGGTGGCCCCAAGACTGCTCGACTGTGGATCTACCTCGATCAGGAAGGTCGCCACGTCTACGACCCCACCGAGTCGCGAAGCCGGGACGGACCGGCGCGGATGCTCGCCGACTACGCGGGCTACGTCCAAGCTGACGCCTACAGCGTCTACGACGCCCTCTTCGAAGCTGGATCGAAGATGACGGAGGTGGGCTGTTGGGCCCACGCACGCCGATACTTCAAGCAGGCGCTCGACTCCGAGAAGGACTTCGCGCTCGAAGCGATCACACGCATCCGCGCGCTCTACCTGATCGAGCGCGAGGCGAAGAAGGCGGGGCTCGATCCGGAGGGTGTGTTGCGGCTGCGGCAAGAGAGGTCGTTGCCGCTCCTCGAGAAGATCAAGGCGTGGCTCGAGCTCGTGCGTACGCAGGTGCTCGACAAGGGTCCGATGGCGAAGGCGATTCATTACACGCTCGCGAACTGGGTGGCGCTCAATCGCTTCACCGAGGACGGGCGGCTTGCGATCGATAACAACGCTGCCGAACGCGGGCTGCGTACGGTCGCGGTCGGACGAAAAAACTGGAACGTACTAGGCAACGAGCGCGGAGCCAAAGCCGCGGCCATCCTCTTCAGCATCGTGATGACCACCAAGGCCATCGGCGTCGATCCCAGGACCTACTTCGCCGACGTCCTCCTGCGCGTCGCCAAAGAGTCCGACGTCAAGAAGCTCACGCCGCACGGCTGGAAGACGCACTTCGCAAGCGTCGTCGCCGCGAAGGCTGACCCGCTCGTGGCCGCGGCAGTCGCCGCGCGCTGACCCGCAGTCGAGAATCCGCACACCGGCTGGCCGCCAGAAGAGCCGCCGGTGTGCGGGGCGTGCGCCGCGTGACGCTTACCGGCTTGGGAGCCGACTTCGCCGTCATGGGCGGCAACACCGTCGGACCGGTTTCTCCCGGTCCAGCTCCGCCACGCTTCTCCAAGATCTTGATGCGCGCTTCGAGCTTCCAGACGAGCGCACGCAGCCCCGCGTTCTCCTT
>CAYRQC010000337.1:0-2702 GCA_964426265.1 uncultured Phycisphaerales bacterium
CTTCATCGCGAGCTGATGAACGAGGTGGCGGTGAAGGTCCTGGAGCCGGCAGCCGGTGAGGAGCCGGGGCGGCTCGAACGGTTCCGGCGCGAGGCGGCGACCGCGGCGCGGCTGCGCCATCCCGGCATCGTGCCGGTCCACGACTTCGGCTGCGAAGGGACGACCTATTACCTCGCGATGGATCTGGTCGAGGGGCGCCCGCTCGACGCCTGGCTCGCGCACGAGCGGCCGAGCCTCGCGCGCCGCCTTGCCGTCGTCGAGCGGGTCGCCCGCGCCGCCGACTACGCCCACCGCGAAGGGGTGATCCATCGCGATCTCAAGCCGAGCAACATCGTGGTGCGCGCCAACGACGAGCCGGTGATCGTCGACTTCGGCGTGGCGCGCACGCGCGAGGACGATCCGCTGACGCGCGACGGTGGTGTGATCGGCACGCTCGCCTTCATGGCACCCGAGCAGTTGCGCGGCGCGCGCGATCTCGACGCGCGCAGTGACCTCTTCGCGCTGGGTGTGTTGTTGCATTATGTAGTGACGGGTGCGCTCGCGTTCGGCAACGACGAGAGTCCACAGTCGGCACTGGCGGCGCGCGCGACGGCGCCGCGGCTGCCGAGCGCGATCGACCCGGCGCTGCCGCGCTCGCTCGATTACCTGGTGCGTCATTGCCTGGAGATCGATCCGGCGCTGCGACTCGCGAGTGCGGCGGCGCTCGCCGACGACCTCGCCCGCATCCAGCGTGGCGAGCCGATCCTCGCGGGCGCGACGACCTGGTCGCGGCGCGTCTGGCGTGGCCTGCGGGTGAACCGCGCACGGCTGGCGGCGGCGCTGGTGGCGGTCGTATTGCTGGCCACGGGTGCGCGGTTCGCGTGGCAGTGGACGAACGCGCGACGCGAGCTGTCGGCCGCGCGCGGCACGCTCGACGCGCATACCCAGTTGCTGGCGACCGAGACGGCGCTGCTCGAGCTCTCGCCACGGCTCGCCGGCCTCTTCGAACGCGCCGAGCGGGCGCGTTACACGGCGCCAGCCGAGGCGGAGCGGCGCGCGCTGCTCGCCGAGATCGATGCGATCCTCGTGGCGAGTGGCGATGCTACTGGCATTGCCGACGCCTACCACGCGTGGGCACGCTTCCTGTTGATACCCGAGCAGGCGGCTGACGACTTCGCGCGCGCCAAGCTGCGCCATCCGGAGAACCCGTTTCTCTGGCTGCTTTCGGCGCGCCGGCAACTGCGCCGTTCGGCCGATTCGCCTGCCTGGTCGACGGCGCTCCCGATCTCGTACGAGCTGTTGGTCGAGCCGCTCAGCGCGCCAGCCACGTTGCACAGCCATCCGATGCTGAAGCAGGTGGTGGCCGACGCGCGCGAGGACCTCGAGCGCGCGCGTGGTGCCGCGACCGCCGGCGGCGTACCCGGGCTCGACTGGATCTCGCGGTTGTGTGAAGGCTACGAGCGGTTCGCGGCGGGTGACGCGGCCGGCGTGATCGAGCGGCTGGAGCCGATCGCCCGCCACGGTGAGATCGACTTCGAGGCGACGCTCTTCCTCTGCCTCGCCCTCTTCCAGCAGCACCGCGTGCCGGAAGCGCTGGCGCATGCGCGCGCGTTGCACGAGGTGCATGAAGGCATCTCACCGGCGACCAAGCTGCTCGCACTTTGCTTGCAGGTGTCGGCGCGCGATGAGCTCGATCTGGGGAGGAGCCCGGTGGCCCTGCTCACCGAAGCGCAACGTTGGTTCGAGCAGTCGCGGTCCGGGTCGCTCGTCGACGACGTGATCGCGGCGGAGATCGAGTTCGATCTGCTCTGCGCGCAGCTCTTCGAAGGCGCGCGCGACGAGCCTGGATGGCACCGCAGCGTCGATCGCTGGGTGGAACTGCGGACGCGCATCCTGGCCGCCGATGTCGATGATCGAGCGCGTGGTGCCGCGCACGCGCGCGTCGGTTGGGCACGCTCGAATCACGCAGTCTTGACGCTTGAAGGGCAGGCGGCGCTCGACGGGCAGACGGCGGCCGCGGCCGACGATCGCCTCGCAGCGAAGCTCGCGCCGGTATCGGCGTGGGTGCGCACGCAGGAGATACAGGCGATCGCCGTGGTGCAGGAGCTGCGCGTGCGCTACGGGCTCGCGTTGCAGCCGGACGAGGTGGCGGCCGCGCGTGAGGGGATCGCGGCGCTCCGCGAGATCGCCAACGCCACGACACCCGTGAACGGCTGGGGCATCGCACAGGCCGACCTCGCCGAGGCACAGCTCCGGCTCTATGAGGTGTTGGATTCGGCCAACCGGCGTGAGCCGCTCGGTGACGCCGTAGACGGCACCCGGGCGATACGGTTGGAAGAGGCCGCCGCGCTCGCCGCGAACGCGCGGACACTCGCGCCACAGATTGCGACGGCGATCCCGTTCGAGTGGGAGTGTGGACTCTGGTCGCGGATCGCGCGAGCGGCGCCGGTGCGCGAGCTGGAGGAGCTCTATCGAAAGCTCCCGGCCGGGTTGCTGGCGGGTGGCGAGGGCTTCTCCGGACGGTTCGTGCGGCCGCTCAACACGCTTGCGATCGACGCGCGCTGTAGTGAACGCGGCGAATGCGCCGAGGTGATGCGGTTGGCCGATCAGGTCGCGCGTCGCGTCGCCGCGGCCAACCCCGAGGATGCGAGCGGTTGCCTGCTCGTCGTCGAGACCGAGCTCACGCGCCGCCACCTCGATGGCGAGCGGGCGCTCGAGCACGT
>CAYRQC010000338.1:0-8940 GCA_964426265.1 uncultured Phycisphaerales bacterium
GCGTCTCAGCTCGGCAGATCAGCCATTCCGGAACAGGAGCCAATCGTGACGCGGACCATCGTGGCCATCCTCGCATTCGTCGCCGGCGGACTCGTGACGACGCAGGCGACCGATCCGGCCGGCAAGCAGCCATCAGGAGAGGCGCAGATGCGACTCGGCAAGTTCTCGGTGAGCCTCGCCGTCAAGGACATCGCCGCCTCGCGCGCGTTCTACGAGAAGCTCGGATTCAAGGTGACCCGCGACGAGCAGGCGAAGAACTGGCTGGTCCTCCAGAACGAGACCGCGACCATCGGCCTCTTCCAGGGGATGTTCAACAAGAACATGTTGACCTTCAATCCGGGCTGGGATCGGAACAACGCGACGTTGCCGGACTTCGACGACGTCCGCGACATCCAGCGCAAGCTCAAGAGCCGCGGCCTCACGCCGGCACCGGCAGCCGATGAAGCGACTTCGGGACCGGCGAGCCTGATGGTGCGCGATCCCGACGGGAACCCGATCCTCGTCGACCAGGGCGTGCCGAGTCCGAAGAAGAAGTAGCGGTCCGCGCTCTTCGGAGACGGCCCAGGACTACATCCGCCGGATGACGCCGATCCGCTGGTTCACGAGGCGGCGGCACCAGTTCTTCTGCTGGATGATGATCTCGCGGCGCAGTCGCAGATCACGCGGGCCGAGTTTGCGGCAGGGAGGTCGCCGAACGTCTCGTTCAGGAGCCGCAGCGGGTAGCGGAGTTTGATGACCTCACGGGTCGGCGTGCCGCCGGGGTTGCGGTAGTCGCGCGCGGCGAAGGCGAGGAACTCAAGGGTTTACGGATGGAGCGGGTGAAGGGGTTCGAACCCTCGACATTCAGCTTGGGAAGCTGACACTCTGCCAACTGAGTTACACCCGCGCGGCGCGTCTTGATGCTCGGGAGATTGAAGCGGCGGCACTGCGCGGGTTCAAGGCGCTGACCCCGTGCCACCGTGCATCGCGCCGAACACGGCCCGGCCGTGGAGCGGTCGACCGACGTGCAGGACGGCGGAGTCGAACTCGGACATCGACTGGCTGCCCCGCGACCCTACTCGATCGTCACTTCGATGCAGTTGGTCCAGGCGCCCGCCTTGTGCTTTCCGAAGAGCTTCGGACCGGCGAGGTCCTGGATCACCACCGTCGCACCGACGAGTGCTGGATCGTCATCGATCTCGATCTCGAGGTCGTATTGATCGGTCGGCGCGATGGCGAGGTCGACCGTCGCGTAGGGGAGGATCCCGAGGAGACCGTCGAACGGGGGTGTCGCGACCGCGACCATGGGTGAGAGCCCATAGATCAGGAGAAGCGTGTCGCCAGCGTCGACATAGCTCGACCAGGTGACTGTCCCACCGGGTGTTGGGTCGCCGGCCAGGGTGATCGCCGGAGTGCGCTTGAAGGTTGCATGCGTGTCGCCGAGCCGCGTGGACACGTCGATCGCCGCCAGACCCGGAGTGCCGCTCGGGACGGTGTATTGCAACGTGGTCGAGTCAAGCGCGACGAGGTTGCTCGCGACCACGCCATCGACCGTCACGACGAGCCCGGCCTCAGGACGGAACCCGGTCCCGAGGATGGTCACGACCGTGTTGCTCTGGTGGGCGCCGCGCTCGGGTCCGAGCACGCCGATCTGCGGCGGCTCGAACGCGAGTCGCAGGACCTCACTACGAAAGCTCGGTGGCCCGCCGCCGGTTGCCACGTAGAGGTCGAGTGTGCCATCGTGGTCGACATCCGCGGCGGGCGCGACCTGCACTCCGAGGTGCCCATTCGGGGATCCATCGACCCGGGTGATCTCCGCGAGATCGGCGCCGGAACGCGCCGAGAGGCGTCCCTGATAGCTGGTGCCGTGGTTCGGCAGGCCGACCAGCAGGTCGCCGCGACCGTCGTGGTCGAGGTCGCCGCCGCGTGCCAGCGCGTAGCCCATCCAGTCGCCGGACTGTTCGCCGTCGAGGCGATGGAGCTCCGCTCCGGTCGCTCCGGAATAGACGTAGAGACGTCCCTCCTGGCCGCTGCCGTGCGCCCAGGCGCCAATCGCATAGTCGGCGACCCCATCGGAATCGGCATCGCCCAGCACCGCGATCGACCAGCCGAAGTTGTCGTTCTGGAACGAAGAGCGGTTCTCTCCTTCGTGGATGCGCGCGATCGAGCCGTCGGTGCCCGAGCGAATCTCCACGCGACCGACGATGACGCCGGCGCTGTCGTGCCAGAACGGCGCGCTCACCAGCAGGTCAGGGATGCCGTCACCGGTCAGGTCGGACGTGCCCGCGATCGAGAACCCGAGGCCGGAACTTCGTTGGGAGCTCACGACCCGAAACAGCAGAGCGCGGGTGCGGCCGTCGTAGACGTAGAAGGCCGAAGTGCCGAGGGCTCCGATCGCAAACTCGCTGACACCGTCGCGGGTCAGGTCGCCCAGGCGTGCGCAGCTCGCTCCGAATGCACTTCCGGACGCCTCGCCCTCGAGTGTCGCGATCGATGCGCCGGTGGCACCAGAATAGAGCTGCGCTTTTCCCGGCACCGCGCTGCCGGCGACGTTGGGCATCCCGACCAACACGTCGTCGACTCCATCACCGTCGCAGTCGGCCACGCCGGCAACCGCGGTTCCAAGCTGGTCGTCGATGGTGAGGCCGCGCCAGGTGTAGAGGCTGGCGCCGTTGAGGCCGGAGAAGAGATAGGCCGCGCCTGCGTGGAGAAACGGTCCGTTCGCGGACGGCGCGCCGACGATGACGTCATCGACACCGTCACCGTTGACGTCGCCGACCCGGTCGATCGCCGCGCCGAAGTAGTCGGAGGCGGCTTCCGAGTGCAGGACGTGGACCAGCTCCTGGGCCCTGGCGCGCGCCACCATGGTGGAAACGACCAACAGTGAGAGAAAGGCGGAATGGCGAATCTGCATCGGTACCCCTCCCTGAATGCAAAGTGATCACTGCGCTTCCAACAGCATTTCTCATGCCGCCAAGTGATGTCGGAGCCCAGGAGAGGCGGCACGCACAATAGACGCAAGTCGCGCGTACTTGCAGTCCTCGCTCGGCTCAGCGGTCCGACATGTCAAATGCGTCGCCGCAACGCGGAGAGCTCACCGCCCGACTGGAAGAAAACCCCGGCCGGGGTCGCTTGCGCAGTGACGCGCGCGCGCGACGCGCTCGTCGGAACCAGTTGGGCGTCGCGATCAGGCGGCGGTCGCGCTCAGGACGCGGGGCCGCCACCTGCCGCGGCCTTGTTCTTCGGCGGCGCGGTGCCGTCGAGGAGCTGGGCGACCCGGATCAGGCGGCGCTCGAGTGCGTAGCGCGAGATGCCGAGCAGGATTGCGGCGCGACGCTTCACGTGGTCGGCGTGTTGGAGTGCGTGGTTGATGAGCTGGCGCTCGTAGCGGGCGAGCACGAACTCGACGTTCTCCTGCCACGGAAACGGCGGAAGCGGCAGCTCACTGGCGGGTGCGCGGGGAGCTGGGGCGGGGGCTGGCGCATCGTTCATCGTTGGGCTCGCGGGTTTCGGCTCGCCAGGAAGGTAGAGAAGCGGAGACAGCACCTACGCGCGCCGAGCGCGCAGGTTCCGGATCCCGATAGGTCGGCTTGCCGATCCTCCTACTGGGGTAGGCATCGATTCGTTGGACGGCAACCGCACTTCATTGTACTCGCGGGACGATCGGAATACGAACTATTGCCCAAAGGGTGGATCGGCTTTCAATATTCCCTTGATCCGAACCATCGATGTTGCAGTTCGAACCGGTCCATTCCCCAGTTCAATCGAGGATCCACCCTTGCGCACGCACGTGCTGTTCTCCGTTCCAGTCGTGGCGGCCCTGACGGCCTGTGCCGCCGATTCGCAGATGACGGGTTTCATCCGGCCGGCGTCGCTGGCGCCGGCGCCCACCGTCGCGAACGGCAAGACGCGACACTTCACGCTCCAGTATGAAGCGACGGTCAAGGAAGCTGCGGCCGGAAGCCAGAGCGCCGATCTCTGGATCCCGATCGCGCAGGACGCGCCGTTCCAGACGATCAGCGTCACCAAGATCGCCGCACCTGCCGGCCACGAAGTGAACGTCGAGCCGACGCTCGGCAACAAGATGCTCCACGTCCGCGTGCCGGCGGCGCAGCTACCGATCACGGTGCGCGTCGAGTACGACGTCGTCCGCCACGAGGAGAAGACCGACTTCGCGGCGAGCGCGCCGGCCGCGGCACTCAGCGCCGCCGAGCGTGATCGCTATCTCGCCGGCTCGAAGCTGGTGCCGGTTGGAGCGGAGGTCGCGACACTGTCCGGTGGCTTCATGACCACCAGGAGCGACCCGATCAGTGCGAGCCGCGAGGCCTACGACCACGTGCTCGGCAAGATGCGCTACAGCAAGGATGGCACCGGTTGGGGCACCGGATCGACCGAGTGGGCCTGCTCGGCCGGGTACGGCAACTGCACCGACTTCCACGCCTACTTCATGTCGCTCACGCGTTCGAACCACGTGCCATCGCGCTTCCTGATGGGGTTCCCGGTGCCGGCCGACAAGACCGAAGGCGAGATCGGCGGCTACCACTGCTGGGCCGAGTTCTTCGCCGACGGCAAGGGCTGGATCCCGGTCGACATCAGCGAGGCGGACAAGGTCGTCGACAAGCAGCCGGCGATGGCCGACTACTACTTCGGCGGGTTGACGGCCGATCGCATCGAGTTCACGACCGGCCGCGATGTCCCGCTGCTTCCAGCGGCGGCCCGCGGCCCGCGAAACTTCTTCATCTATCCCTACTGCGAGATCGACGGCAAGGATGCCGGCAAGGATGCGGTCACGAAGAAGTTCACGTTCAAGGATCTGCCGTGAGCTGAGAGGCTGGGCAGGAATCGGGCAGTAGAGCTCGGTTCTCGAGCGCGCCGCCGGTCACGCGTCCTTGCGCGGGCCGGCGGCGCCGTTTTCGGCGGAGCTCCCGCAGCTTCCGCACCCAGGACCTTGCTGCTCATGTTCGTCGAGTCCGCTCTTCCGCCATCGCCGCACCAGCCAGGCGACGGCCACGACGACGACTCCGAGTGCGATCCACTCCTGTGCGTTCATGGTGTGAGTGGCGCGGTCACGCTTGCAGCGCCGTCACGCCCTGATAGGTCGCGAACGCCGCCAGCCACGCGAGCACCGTCATGTAGCCGAACGTGAACCACGCGAGACCCCACGAGTTGGTCTCGCGGCGGATCGTCGCGATGGTCGCGCCGCACTGACAGCAGAGCGCGAAGAAGACCATCACCGAGAGCGCCACTGCGAGCGTGAAGAGGGGCGACCCGTCCGCTCGCGTCGCGCGTTGCAGTGCCGATTGCAGATCCGACGAGCCCTCGTCGACGTCGCCGCCAATGCTGAAGATCGTGCCGAGCGTCGAGACGACGATCTCGCGTGCCGGGAACGCGGCGAGTGCCGCCACCGTCAGCCGCCAGTCCCAGCCGAGCGGCGCGAAGGCCGGCTCGAGCAGGTGGCCGGTGCGGCCGAGCGCGCTCTGCTCCAGGTGCTCAGCGCTGGCGGCACCCTCGAAGGTGGCGAGCTGCTCGTTCGCCGCCGTGCGCGATGCGGCGTCGCTCGCCTTCTCGACCCGCGATTCGAGGGCCGTCCGCGCTACTGCGAGCCGGGAGTCGAGCGCGGTGGATCGCGGGAAATAGGCCATTCCCCACACGATGACGCTCATCGACAGGATCACGGTTCCGGCGCGCAGCAGGAACGCCTTGGCGCGGTCGACCAGTCGCATCAGCAGGACGCGCGGCACCGGCCACTTGTAGGACGGCAGCTCGAGCACGAACGGCGGCGTCGGGCTCTTCAGCAGCGTCTTCTTCAGGATCAGCGCCATCCCCATCGCGGCGACGATCCCGAGCACATAGAGCGCGAGCAGCGTGAGCGCCGGCAGGCTGATCACGCCGCCGATCACCCGCCGCTGCGGCACGAAGGCGGCGATCAACACCGCGTAGACCGGCAGGCGCGCCGAGCAGGTCATGAGCGGGGTCACCAGGATCGTGACGAGGCGGTCGCGACGATCCTCGATCACCCGCGTCGCCATCACGGCCGGCACGGCGCAGGCGAAGCCGGAGAGCATCGGGATGAACGACTTCCCCGAGAGCCCGACGCGTGCCATCAGCCGATCCATCAGGAACGCCGCGCGCGCCATGTATCCGCAGTCCTCGAGCACCCCGAGGAAGAGGAAGAGGAAGAGGATCTGCGGCAGGAAGACGACGACACTGCCGACGCCGGCGATGGCGCCATCGACGATCAGGCTGCGGATCGCCCCTTCGGGCAGCAGCGCGCCGACCTGCTTGCCGAGCAGTTCGAACAGCGCCGTGATCGCGTCCATCACCGGTACCGCCCAGGTGAAGATCGCCTGGAACAGCAGCAACATCGCGGCGGCGAAGCAGAGCGTGCCCAAGAGTCGGTGGGTGAGCACGCGATCGATTCGATCGGTCCAGTTGGCGGTGGTCGGTGGGTCGCGGCGGATGCAGCCGCTCACGATCTGGCGGATCCAGCGGTAGCGCGCCTGCGCCTCCAACGCGGAGAGCGGGGTCGCGTTTGCCGCGGCGGTCCGCGCTTGCGTGAGCGCCGCCGTTGCGTGAGCTCCCAGCGCCTGCACGCGCGACTCGGCATGCCCGCCGACGTCGACCAGCGTGCGGAGCATCTCGAGCGGATGCATCGCGCGCCCGAGCTTGGCGCGCCACGCCGGCGCGAGGTCGCGTTCCAGCACGGCGACGCCGCGCACGATCGGCTCAGGCGGCGCGAACGCGATCACTGGACGCACCGGCTGGCGCAGCTGCACCAGCGTCGTGAGCGCTGCGCGCAGCTCGTCACTGCCGATCCGCCGGTCGGCACGCGTCGGAATCACCGGCAGGCCGAGCCGCGTCGCGAGCTGCGCCGCATCGACGTGGACGCCACGCCCTTCCGCGACGTCGACCATGTTGAGCGCGAGGACGATCGGCAGCCCAGTCTCGATCAGTTGCGAGACGAGGTAGAGATTGCGCTCGAGGTTGCTGGCATCGACCACGGCGAGGAGTGCGTCGGGGCGCGCCTCGCCGGCGATCTGTCCGAGCAGGAGATCGACGGCGACCATCTCGTCCGGCGAGTGGGCGGCGAGGCTGTAGGTTCCCGGCAGGTCGATCAGCTCGATCGCTCCAGCCGGCGACGCCATGGTGCCAGCCTTGCGCTCGACGGTGACGCCGGGGTAATTGCCGACCCTCTGCGAGAGCCCGGTGAGCGCGTTGAAGAGCGTGCTCTTGCCGGCGTTGGGGTTGCCGAGCACGGCGACTCGCAGCACGGGGCGCGTGCCGCGATCGAGCGCGTCGCGTGGCATGGCCTTGCTGGAGCTCAGGAGTCGCTGACTTCGACGAAGCGCGCTTCGGCCTTGCGCAGCGACAGGAAGTAGTCGTGCAGCTCGATCTCGATCGGATCGCCCAGCGGAGCGGCGCGCACCATGCGAACCGTCTCGCCCTCGATCAGACCCATCTCGCCGAGCCGTTGCGCGAGCGTGCCGCTCGCCGTGATGCGGAGGACCGCTGCCTGGTCGCCCGGACGAAGCTGATCGAGCGTTGCCATGGCGTTGCGCGCGTGGTCAGGCGACCTGCACCAGGATCGAGTCGGCCTCGTCGCCGCGCAGGCAGAGCCGCGTGTCGTCCGCGACGAGCAAGATGCAGGGCGCGCCGGCAGCGAGCACCCGGATGCGGGCACCGGGCAGGAGCCCCAGCTCTTCGAGCCGGGCGCGCAACGGACCGGAAGCATCGAGGCACTCGATCGTCGCCTCTTCGTTGCGCTCGACGAGTGGCAACGGGATCGCAGGAGAAGGCAGCAAGGGCATCGAGGCACGCTCCGTCGTCGGGTCGGGTCTTCGTTCTCGGGACCGCGCGTGAAGCCGACCTTGCAACCCCACGCGGCCGATCCTGATCTTAAGACTCGGTCTCAAGATCATCCTACCATGAGCCCTACGCTCATGATCTGCGTCAGGGAGATAGCCTCTCGCCGGTCAACGAGCGGTTCCTCCCCGGGAGACAGTGCGGATGCGGCGCGCAGTGATCGTGATGGCCAAAGATCCCCGTCCGGGGCTCGCCAAGACGCGCCTCATTCCGGCGATCGGCGCGGCGGCGGCCGCAGGGCTCTACCGCGCCTTCCTCCAGGACGTCCTCGACAGCACGGCCGTGGTGCGTGCGGACCGTTTCATCTTCGGCCATCCGCCGGAGGCGCTGGCGCGCCTCGTCGAGATCGCCGATGGGCGCTACGTCGTGCGGCCTCAGGTCGGGCCGACGCTCTCCGAGCGGATGATCGCGGCGTTTGGCGAGCTCTTCGCGCAGGGGTACGGCGCAGTCGTGATGCGCAACAGCGACAGCCCGACGCTGCCGCACGCGCAGGTGAGCGCGGCGCTCGACGCGCTCGTGGGGGGCGCCGACCTGGTGCTCGGTCCCGACTTTGGCGGCGGCTACTACCTCGTGGGACTGCGAGCACCGCGGCCGGAGCTCTTCCGCGGCTTCGCGATGAGCACCGCATCGGTGCTCGAGGAGACGATCCGCCGCGCGACCCGCTCCGGGATGCGTGCTCACCGGCTCGATGCGTGGCTCGACGTCGACACGCCCGAGGACCTGGCGCAGCTCGAGCGCGAGATCGATCCCGCCACGCGCAGCGAACGCGAGCTCTGCCCACGGACCGAGGCGTTCCTGGCGACGCTGCCGGCGTGGCGGGCGGCGCGGGCGCAAGGTCCGGCCGTCGCGCCGCCGATGAGTGCCAGCAGCGGTATCGGTTCCGAGGCCCCCCCTGGCGTTTCTTGACGCGCCGGCGCGTTCCGGCTAGTTCGACGCGTTTTCCCGCAGCTCCAATTTCCACGGACACGAGAGACGACATGGGCATCTTTGGCGAACTGTTCGGCAAGAAGGAACCACCGAAGAAGCTGCCGCCGAAGGCCTTGCCGCCCAAGGCCGGCCAGTTCGTGCGCCCGGAGCCGAAGGGGAAGAACAACTACA
>CAYRQC010000339.1:0-2842 GCA_964426265.1 uncultured Phycisphaerales bacterium
CGCGATCGCTTCGGCGAACTCCTGCTGCGACGCGCACGCGCGGAACACGTAGTACCAGGAGTTCGTGTAGCCCGGCCAGAGCTCGACCGCGCGCCGGAACGCGCTCTCCGACGCCGCCCACTGCGCGCCCTCGAAGAGCGCGAAGCCGTTCCACCACGAGAGCGTCGCGAACTGCGGATCGTTCGGCGCGTGGGACTTCTGGAAGCGCTCGCTGCCCTCCGCCAGGCACTTGGCGAACTCCTCGCCCGCGAGCGACGCGCGCACTTGTGCGAAGTCGACGCGGCTCGGGTCGTGGCCGAGCGCGGCGGCGAAACACTCCGAGGCCTTGGCGTGGTCCTGCTTCCAGACGTACAGATGAGCGCGCTGGACCTCGCAGTCGGCGAGCGCCGCGCGCGGCGCGTCCGCGCCCCGGCCGTAGCCCTCGAGCGCTTTCGTGAAGGCCTCGAAGGCGCGCTTCCAGTGCGCGTCCTTCGCGCCGTCGTCGGCCGCGGCGACGTACTGCGAGAAGGCGATGCGCCCGAGCATCGCGTGCGCGTCGCCGGACTTCGGCGCGAGCGAAACGGCCTTCTCGGCGGCCGTCAGCGCAGCGTCGAGTTCCTGCGCGTACCACGCGGCCTCGGCGAGCGGCAGCCAAGCGTCGGAGTAGCGCTCGGAATCGGCCGCGGCCGCGCGCTTCAAGTGCGCGTACGCGTCGTCGAGCTGACTCTGGGTGTAGGAGTTCCCGCCCGCGGCGATCGACTGTTTGGCGAGCCCGAGGAACGTCAACCCGAACAGATAGTCGACGTCGGCGGGCACGCGCTTCGTGCGCTTGAGCTCGTCGGCGCCCTGCAGCGCGTCGTCGAACTTGGCCTGGGCGATCCAACCGCGGATCACCCAGACCTGCGTCTTGGGTGTCGAGCCGTCGAGCACCGCCGCTTGGTCGAAGGCACGCTGCGCGTCGCTCACCTTGCCGGCGGCGAGCAGCTCGCGCCCGGACTTGATCAGCGCGTCGGGCGTGTCCTGCGCGGCGCGCGCGAAGGCGGTGCCGCACAGGAGCGCGGCGACGATCCACAACATCGATCGGAGCATGGCGTGCATCTCTCGGACGGGGCCGGTCAGGGCGCTCTCAGTTGCCGCGCCGCAGTTCCGCTTCGCAACGCGGCAGATAGATCTCGGTCACCGCCGGGCGCGGCAGCGGGCCGATCTCGAGGGACTTCTCGAAATAGCGCTTGGCCTTGGCGGCGTCACGCTGATGCTCGAGGTACAGGACGCCGAGCGCCTGGTGCGCGTCGCCCCAGGCTTCGCGCAGCGTCGCGCGCCGGGCCTCGTCGATGTCGGGAGCGGCGACCTGGCGTTCGCCGAGCGTCACGCTGCGCTTGAGCAGCGTCTCGGCCGTGTCGAGGTCGGTGTGCAAGTAGACCACCGCGATCGTCGCGGCGTCGGTCATCACGCGCATGTCGTCGGGCTGTAGGCGCCAGGCGTCGAGGTAGCTCTTGAAGCCGACCTCGAAGGCCTTGCGCGCGCGCTTGCGGAGATCGTCGGCGGCGTCGCGAAACGCACGCTCGAGCCGCGGTCCGTCGACGAGCGCCGAATCGATCGTGGCGCGCGTGCGCAACTCCTGCATGCGGCGCGGGTCGGTGAGCTTGCCCTCGAGCGCGAGGCCGCATTCGTCGGCGAGCGCCTGCATGCGCTCGGCGGCGTCGCGGTGGAACGCGCCGGCGCGTACCGCCCACAGGACTTCGTCGCGTTGATAACGGTGCAGCTCGAGGTACAGCCGCGCCGCGCCCGCGAGGTCGTCGCTCTCGGCGAGTTCCCGCGCCACGGCGTCGAGGCCTTCGACGCCGGAACGCAAGCGCGGCGCATAGGAGTGCTTCATCGCGGCGGGCTCGGGCTTCTGCATCGAGCGAAAGGCCGCCGCCGCCGCTTCGAAGTGGTCCTGCGCGAGTTCGCTCCAGCCGAGCGCGGCGCGACACAACGCGACGTAGCGTTGCGCGTCGGCCGCGCGCGCCGGATCGCGCGCGGCGACCCATTCGAATTCGGCTTCCGCGGTGCGCAGCGCGTCGATCGCCGCCGGACCGAGGGCGTCGAGCGCGCCCTCGAAGCGTTCTTGCGCGCAGGTCCACACCGCGACGCCGCTCGCGAGCCCGGCGGCGCGCAGACGCGTGAACATCTCGATCACCGCCGCGCTGCCGCCGCGCGCGCGAGCGAGCGCAGCGAGGCGCTCGACGACGGCGGCGTCGTTCGGCAGCGCGCGCACCGCGCGTTCGAGGCTCGCTTCGGCGTTGAGCGCGTCGCCCATGCGCTCGTCGACGTCCGCGAGCCGCATCCAAGCCCACGCATCGCTCGGATCGCGTTCGAGCGCGCGCGTCAGGAACAGCGCGGTCTCGAGCGCGTCGCTCGCGACGCGCGTGCGCGTGTCGTCGTCGAGCGGCTGCGTCGCGGCTGCGTCGAAGGCGTCCCAGAGCGCGAGCGCCGCCGTGCGCTCGGGACGCTCGCTCCAGCGCTCGTCGCCCGCGCCGGACGCCTGCCACGCCGACCAACCCTCGCGCGCGTACTGCGCCGCTTCCTCGCGTCGCTCGAGCAAACGCGCCGCGCGGCTCGCGCCGAACAGGGCCTGGGCCGAGGCTCCGGCGCGCAAGTAAGTGCGCAGCGCGTCGGCGACTCGCTCGCGATCGGCCTTGCGCACCCCGACCTCGAAGCTCGCTTCGGCGTGCAACAGCAACACGCGTGGTTCGCTCGGATTGTCGAGCACGGCGCGTTCGGTGACGGCGAGCGCCAGTTCGGGCCGATCGCGTTCGAGCCACATGCGCGCTTCGGTCAGGAGCGGCGTGGTCAACAGATCGTCGAGCACCCGCCGCGCCTG
>CAYRQC010000340.1:0-18121 GCA_964426265.1 uncultured Phycisphaerales bacterium
CGACCGCGAGATCAAGAAGCTCGAAACGCGGCTGCAAACCGAGGAGAACGCGGGATTCCGCGAGGACCTCGCACTGCTGCGCGGCGACAAGCAGAAGCTCGAGACTGCCGAGTACCGCCGCCGGGTGGATGAGCGGCCGACCGACCTCGCCCTCTGGTTCCAGCTCGGGCGGGTCGTACAGGAGTCAGGTGAGCTCGACGAGGCGATCTCCGCCTTCCAGCGCTCGGTGAAGGATCCGAAGACGCGGATCGACTCGCTGATGCGGCTCGCGGCCTGCTTCCAGAAGAAGGGGCTGCTCGACATGGCCTCCAAGCAGCTCGAGGTCGCGCTCGAGGAGGCGACGCCGACGGGCGAGCGCGGAAAGTCGATCCTGTACAATCTCGGCCTCGTCGCGGAGCAGGCCGCGAAGAAGAGCCAGGCATTTCAGTACTACTCGCGCATCTACGAGGTCGACATCCACTACCGGGACGTCGCCAAGAAGATCGAGCTGCTGCGCGCGTGAGCCGGCCGGACCCTCTTTCAAGGATCACGAAGGACAGACATGGCGCACACTGAGTCAGCCAAGAAGAACTACCGCAAGATGGTGAAGCGTCGCGAGCGGAACGTCGCCGCGTCGTCGCGCCTCAAGTCGACGACGAAGAAGGTCCTCACCGCGGTCGAGGCGGGCGATCTCGCGGCGGCGCAAGCGGCGCTGCCGGCCGCCATGAAGGCGATCGACAAGGCGGCGAAGGCGGCCGTGATCCACGACAACACCGCCTCGAACAAGAAGTCGCGCCTCTCGCGCAGCCTGAACCGGTTGGCCGCCGCCAAGAAGGCGTGACGGCTGCCTTGTGGCGGGGGAGGCGGGCCCTCCCCCGCGTCGGCCGCGACACGCGGCCTCCCCCTCCTCGCCGCTTGATGAGCGGCGCGGCGCCTTCGGCGCCGGGGCTCTTGGGCAACTGGAGTCGTCGCCTCGCGCGACGATTCCTGGGGAAGCGCCTCAGAGATCCGCGCGCAGGTAGATCTTCGCGAGCTTCGCCAAGACCGCCGAGTCGCCGCCGATGTGGATCGTCACGTGGCGGTGCGTCACGCTGCCGCCGGCCGCCGTTGGCATCGCCTTCGAGATCGACTCGAGCTCGAAGAAGCGCGGCTCCTGGCCGTGGTTGTAGCTGGTGGCGATGTCGCCCGAGCGCGCGCGCGGGTTGGGGTCGATCCAGTTGCAGTCGGGCACCACGTCGCTGCTCGCCGCCTGCGAGTAGCTCACGATCGTCAGCACTCCGCGTGCACGGTCGAACGCGCCGATGAAGCCGGTGGCGGCGGTTGCCGCGACGCCGATCTTGGTGCGCAGCTGCGCGTCGGCCTTGAAGCGCGCGACCCCGCCCTTCAGTTCGGGTAGCAGGGTCAGCTTCAGGCGGTCGTCGGGGACCACACCGAAGTAGTCCTTCTTCACGGCGGTGGCGTCACCGTTGAACGGCAACAGCACCTCGTTCTGCGCCGACGGCTTGAACTGGCCGAGGATCCACGGCGCGATCAGGGCGTCATCGGGCAGCGCCGTCGCCGCTTCGTTCTTGACCGTGTTGGTGGTCCGGACGCCGACGACCTTGACGCCGTCGGGCAACGTCACCTGATCGAGCAGCTTGGCGATCTCCGCGCGCGACAGCGCCTCGACCTTCCTCTCGATCGAGAGGTCGAACGCCACTTTCTTGACGTTCACGAGCTGCACGCGGTCGCGGAAGGTGATCGAGGTCGCGTCCTTCGAGGCGACCGTCCGTGGCCCGCCGTCCATCGCGAGCGGGACGTACCAGTTCGGAAGCGTCTGCGCCGCACCGGGATCGAAGTAGAGGCCGTAGGGGCCGCCTTCGGGCGCGAGCCAGAGGCGGTCTTCACCACCGAAGTTGTTGAAGCCGCGCTCCACCGGCGGCACTGCGATCGCGTCGCGGTTGACCAGGCCGAAGCCGAGATCGCTTTCGGAGAAGGCGCTCGTCATGACGCGCGCCGTGAGCTTCGGCGACACCGCGACCGGTCCGGCGCCGGCGCCTTGCAGCACGACGACGTCGGCGTGCTCGGCGAGGAACTTCACGTCGTTGCCGAAGGTCGCCTCGGGGCGGCCGAGTGGCGCGGGCTGTTGCGCGGGCGCGGATGCAGCGGCCGCCGCCGTCGCCGTCGCAAGAATCGGCATCCAGATGCGCATCTTCGAGTCTCCTCGGTTCGCCCAGAGGTAGTAGGGGATCGCGGTCAACGCGACGGGCCGCGAGGTCACGTCGGTCGGTGGGTGGCGATCGTAGAGGGTGTCGCCTGAATTGCTGGTCGCTGCGGTGGCGCGGGTCTCGACGCCACTGCAGCCGATCCCGATCACCGGCCGCCCGCAACGGACGATCGGCTCGCAACGGAAGCCCGCGCTGGTGTCGAGGCTCGTCGCGAAGAGGTCGACGTCGGGCTGGTCCGGCGACTCGAAGGCATAGACGAGCGGCCCGCGCTGGAGCGCGACCTTGCCGACATCGTCGGCAACGCGCGCGTCGGCGGTGGCGAGCTGCGGGTCGGCCGGGACCACGAACGTCACGTGCATCCCGGCGCGGAACTGACCCTGAACGCGGAGGTAGCCGTCGTCGCCGAGCGCGATCGCGAAGGCACCGTGGATCTCGGTGACGTCGGGAAGCACGCTGCTGCCATCGTCGAGCCGGACCTCGTGGCTCTTCGCCCATCCCGGGCGTCGCAGCGCAAGCGTCATCGGCCGCGCGGGCGCCCGCGTGAAGGTCACCTCGACGGTGCCGTTCCAGGGCCAGCGTGTCGCAACCTGGAACTCGACGTCGCTGCCATCGCCGAGCTTCGTCGCGACATCGACGTTGTCATAGAGATGGAGGTAGAGCTCGTCGCCGCGGGTGCTGGCGAACCAGCCCGGCAGTCCGGCGAAGGTGCGCATGATGTTGGGCGGGCAGCAGGCACACCAGAACCAGCCCTGCCGCTGCCGCCCGCCGCTCGACTCGAGCGGGTTCACGTAGAAGAAGCTCTTGCCATCGAGTCCGGTCGCCGCGAGAAAGCCGTTGTAGAGCGTCGTCTCGAGGCGATCGACGAAGCGCGCGTCACCCGTGAGCGCGACCATCTCGCGGCTGAAGCGCATCAGCGCGATCGAGGCGCAGGTCTCGGCGTAGGCCGTGAGGTTGGGCAGCTCGAACGGCTTGCCGAACGCCTCGCCGTCGTGGCGCGCGCCGACGCCGCCAGTGAGGTAGAGCTTGTTCGCGTCGATATCGCGGCTGATCGCGAGCGCGGCGTCGAACAGCGTGCGATCGCCCGTCTCCGCCGCGACACCCGTGATGCCGGAGCAAAGATAGAGCTGCCGGACTGCGTGGCCGGTCGCCGTGGTCTGCTCGCGAATCGGCTTGCTGTCCTGGTGGTACTCGTCGCCGCCGGCGCGTGGCGGCTTCTGGCCGCGCTCCTCGAGGAAGAAGTGGGCGAGATCGAGCCAACGCCGCTCGCCGTTGTGGCGGAAGAGCTCGACGAGCGCGGTCTCGATCTCGGGGTGGCCGCAGCAGCCGGGCCGTTGGTCGGGCCCGAACGTCCGATCGATGCAGTCGGCGAGCTTCAGTGCGACGTCGTAGAGCGATCGTTTTCCGGTGACCGCGTGATGAGCGATCGCCGCCTGGATCAAGTGGCCGGCGCAATAGAGCTCGTGGTCGTCGGCGAGGTTCGACCAGCGCTCCTGCTTCTTGAAGGTGTACTGGGTCTGCAGGTAGCCGTCGGGCTCCTGCGCCGCCGCGATCTCGGCGATGAAGCGGTCGACCATCGCCTCGAGCTCGGGGTCGCGTGCGTAGGCGAGCGCGAGGCTCGCCGCCTCGAGCCACTTGTAGGCGTCGGAGTCGTAGAAATGGACCCCGCAGTAGTCGCCCGACTCGCTGCCCGCCGCCAGCCGGAAGTTCTTGAACTGCCCGTTCTTCTCGAGCTGCTCGTGGCCGAAGCGGAGCGTGACCTCGAGGTTGCGCCGGAACGACGGCGCGAAGAAAGCGTCGTCGCGCAGCCGCACGTCGGTGGCCGGGACCGGGGTCAGCCGGTGGTCGATCGGCAGCGGTGCTGGAGCGGTTCCCTGCATGCCAAGTGCTGCTCCCTGCGTGCCGACCAGCACCGTGAGGGTGGCGAGGGCGTCACGGACGGCGTCGATCGGGCCCACGGTCGGCTCCGTGTCAAGGCGGCGGCAGGGTGGCCACGCGCCTCCTTCCGGCCGCGGCGAACGCGGGATGGTAGCGGCACAGGCTTGCAATTCGGCCAGCCGGGACTATTCCGACGCGTGCCAGGAAGGACAAAAGGAAGGAAGCAGAGCCAGAGGCCTCCGGCCGCGGCGCTCTCGTAGCGACCCTTCGCCTTGCAGGTCGCTCCCCCAGCGAAACGTCGCGGACGGCAATGATGGGAGCCGTTCATGCTGCTCGTTCGCCACTTGCTGAAGAACCGTCCGGCGCCGCACGTCCTCACCAGCGAGATCTCGGTGCTCGAGGCCGCCCGCTTCTTGCGCGCCAAGCGCATTGGCGGCTCGCCGGTGGCCGAGAACGGCCGCCTCGTAGGGTTCTGTTCCGAGCGCGATCTGGTCTGCCGGGTGCTCGCCGAGGGGCGCGACCCCGACCGCGCGCGCGTCGCCGACGTGATGACCCGCGAGGTCGTGACCTGCGAGCTCGACGACACCGTCCAGTGGTGCGAGGAGCGGCTCCGCGCGCAGCATTGCCGTCACCTTCCGGTGGTCGAGGGCGGCCGCATCCTCGGCTGCCTCTCGCTGCGCGACTTCCTGCAGTCCGACCTGCGGGAGAAGCAGGACGAGGTCGAGCAGCTCTCCGCCTACATCAAGGGAGCCGGGGTGTAGTCGCAAACCGGGACGGAAAAAACGTCTCAAGCCCGGCGCAAATCGTGCCGATCTCCCTCGCGGTGCTCCGAACGCTTTTCGGAGTGACCGTGCTGTTGGCGTGCAATCGCGACGCCTCTTGGAGACGACGATGTCGATCGGCTTTGGCGAGTACCTCGTCCTGCGTCGGCTGCTGACCCCACGCGCGGTCCTGCAGGTCCTGAAGAACCAGGCCCGCAGTCGTCCCCACATGGGGGAGCTCGCGGTGCATCGCGGTTGGCTCACTTGGGGTCAGGTGCTCGGCATCGTGAGCCTCGGCGAGCAGGTGAAGCTGCGGTTCGGCGAGGCGGCGCTGCGCGAGGGGCTGATGACGCAGGAGCAGATCGACGAGCTGCTCCGGGAGCAGGAGGCGGCGACCCCGGCGCTCGCCGACTGCATCGTCGAGCTCGGTTTCCTCGATCGCCACGTGCTGGAGCGCGAGCAGCGCAACTACGAGACCGGCGTCCAGATGGCCCGCGGCAAGGTGGCCGCCATCGAAGGGTGAGCGCGAGGCCCGCCGCCGCGCGGGCGAGGCCGTGTTCATCGACCGTTCGCTAGCCAGCGCCTGGCGAGCGACCTACGATCGCGGCGATGCGCGTCCGGTACGTCGTCTACCGACTGCTCCTTGCGACCGTCGTTCCGGCGCTGCTCATCGAGCTGCTCCTGCAGGCCGGCGCATGCTGGGTCGCGTTGCGGGACGCTGGCGAATCGAAGCCGCCGGCCGTGGCGTGCACGGTCCTCTGTGTCGGTGATTCCTACACCTACGGACTGGGAGCTTCGGAGCCGTCGAAGTCCTATCCGGCGCGCCTCGAGGCACTGCTCGGAGCGGCACCACTCGCGGGCGGCAGCCACGTCGTCAACGGCGGCT
This sequence comes from uncultured Phycisphaerales bacterium, assembly GCA_964426265.1. Lineage (GTDB taxonomy): Bacteria > Planctomycetota > B15-G4 > B15-G4 > SIAN01 > SIAN01. Next base: position 5,709 of record CAYRQC010000340.1, read on the forward strand.
GGCCGGGTCGCAACTCGCGCAACGTGCTCGAGAACCTCGCCACCCAGATCGCGGAGAACCACCCGCGCTACGTCTCGGTGCTGGTGGGGATCAATGACCTCTGGAGCTGTCCCGAGCGCTTCCATCTCTCCGAGGCTCCCCCGGTGGTGGCGAGCGAGGCGCCCACCAGTCGCTTCCGGCTCGAGCTTCGGTTGCCACGGTTGTGGAAGCTCCTGTTCCGAAACCCGACGTCACTCGGAGAGCTGGCGCGCGCGAGTGAACTCGGGGCAGGGTCGCCCGCCGGTTCGTCGGCAGCCGCGGCGGCGGCCGCTCCAATGGCGCTCGCACCAACGGCACCGCTCAGCACGCAGCAACAAGTCGAGCGGTCGCTCATCGCGAAATGGCGGTCGGGCGACGTACTCCTCGAGCTCATGGCCGGTGGCGCCGCGCGCTGGGACGGGAAGTGGTGGGTGTGGGAGGTGGGCGACGTCGAGCTGGTCTTGACCTCTCGCGACGCGAACGCCGTCGTGCTGCGCGCGAAGTTCGAGGTGAAGGGCAGCGTGCTCGAAGTGCTGCCCGAAGGATCCCAAGCTCCCGTGCAATTCGGCCGAGTCCACGAGCCGGCGCGGGACGGTGACGACCTCTTCAATGCGGGTCGCGAAGCGATCACGGCACAGGACTTCGCGCGCGCACTCGACACGCTGACGCGAGGCGTCGCGGCCGCGCCAGATCACGTCTTCATGCGGGGTGCCCGGGTCGAAGCGGCGATGCGGCTCGGCCGTCCGGAGGTCGTCGACGAAGAGCTCGCGAACCTGCGCCGGATGCGTGCCGAGCACCCCGACCTCTCCGTCACGGAAGCGCTGGTTGGCGCGCTGAACTGGGCGAACCAGATCGAAGAAGAGAAGGTGCTCCTGCGTGAGGATCTCGAGCGCTACCCCCGCAGCGGCATGCTCTGGTGCACGCACGCGAACGTGGCGGAGATCGGCGGTGATTCGGTGACGGCCGAGCAGTCGATGACGCGCGCGCTCGAGCTGCAGCCCGACGCCGACCGACTGACGCTCGGTTGGCGCTTCCGTTGCCGCGCTGGCTCACGTGCACGCCGGTCGGCGTTCCGGGAGGCGCTCGGCGACATCCTCGAGGCGTTCACGGTCGATGGGCTGGAGGACAAGCTCCGCCAGGCGTTGCGTCCCTATCCGACCCAATTCACGCCGGAGCTGCTGGAAGAGGCGGGTAGAGATCGATCGTTGTCGCCGGAGCAGCTCGCGCGCGCTCAGCACGTGCTGGCGCAGGCGGTGGATCGCTCGGGTGGCGGCGCCTGCCAGGTGCTGGCGGACCACCTGCGCGACCTCGCGCGCTACTGCCACCAGAATGGGGCGGAAGTGGTGGTCGTCACCTATCCCTACACCATGGTGGAGCTGCAGCCCGTGCAGCGAGCGGTGGCGACGGAGATGGGACTGCGATTCGTCGATCTCCAGCCGCGGTTCGATGAGCTCCTGCGGAGCCACCCGAAGTCCGACTACTTCGTCCCCGACAAACACTGCAACGACGCGGGCTACGCGATCGTCGCGGAGATGGTGGCAGCGGCGCTTCATGCTCCGCCGCCGATGCCGCCGCCGCCGGCGATGTCGTCGACGACGACGCCAGATCCGCCGCAGCAACCAGCTCCCGCTGAACCCGCCGCGAACAAATAGTCACGGGCTCCCAAGTTGGCCTCGGGAGCCCGTGTCAGTCATTCAGCGTGGTTCGTGGACGGTGTTCTTGGATCAGCGTGTTGGCGTCAACGGTTCGTCGTCGACGTTCGGGATCAGTCCATCCCGCCCATGCCACCCATGCCGCCCATGCCACCCATGCCGCCGCCTGGGGCACCCGCCATCTTCGGCTTGTCCTCCGGGATCTCGGCGATGAGGGCGTCGGTGGTGAGCAGGAGGGTCGCCACCGAGGCGGCGTTTTGCAGGGCGCTGCGGACGACCTTGGTCGGGTCGATGACACCAAACTTCACCATGTCGCCGTACTCGCGGCGGGCGGCGTCGAATCCGAAGCTTCCGGTCCCTTCCTTCACCTTGCTGACGACGATCGAGCCATCCATCCCGGCGTTGTCCGCGATGTAGCGGAGCGGCAGCTCGACCGCGCGCCGGATGATGTCGAGGCCGAGCTTCTCGTCGCCCTCGAGCGTCAGCGTCTCGAGCGTCGCGGCCGCGCGCAGCAATGCCACGCCGCCGCCCGGAAGGATCCCTTCCTCGACGGCCGCCCGCGTGGCGTGCAAGGCGTCCTCGACGCGCGCCTTCTTCTCTTTCATCTCGCTCTCGGTCGCGGCGCCGACGTGGATCTCGGCAACCCCGCCCGCGAGCTTCGCGAGGCGCTCCTGGAGCTTCTCGCGATCGTAGTCCGAGGTGGTCTTCTCGATCTCCGCACGGATCTGGGCGATACGGCCCTTGATCGTCTCCTTCTTGCCCGCGCCCTCGATGATCGTGGTGTCATCCTTGCCGATGAGCACCTTCTTGGCGCGGCCGAGGTCACTGACCGGCAGGTTCTCGAGGTTGATCCCGAGGTCCTCGAAGATCGCGCGGCCGCCCGTCAGTACCGCGATGTCCTCGAGCATCGCCTTGCGGCGATCGCCGAAGCCCGGCGCCTTCACCGCGCAGCACTGGAAGATGCCGCGCAGCTTGTTCACGACCAGCGTCGCGAGCGCCTCGCCCTCGACGTCCTCGCTGATCAGGAGCAGCGGCTTGCCCGCCTGCGCCACCTTCTCCAGCACCGGGACGAGGTCCTTGACCGTCGAGATCTTCTTCTCGTGGATCAGGATGAACGGGTCATCCAGCACGCATTCCATCTTCTCGGCGTCGGTGATGAAGTGGGGGGAGCAGTAGCCCTTGTCGAACTGCATGCCTTCGACCCACTCGATCGTGGTGTCGAAGCCCTTCCCTTCCTCGACGGTGATCACGCCGTCCTTGCCGACCTTCTCCATCGCTTCGGCGATCTTGGTGCCGATCGTGGTGTCGCCGTTGGCGGCGATGGTGCCGACCTTCTCGATGTCCTCGCGGCCCTTGACCGGCATGCTCCGCTTGGTGAGCTCGGCGCGGATGTGGTCGACCGCCTTCTCGATGCCGCGCTTGATCGCGAGCGGGTTGGCGCCCGCGGCCATGTTGCGCAGCCCCTCCTCGAAGATCGACTCGGCGAGGACGGTCGCGGTGGTGGTGCCGTCGCCGGCGACGTCGGAGGTCTTGGAGGCGACCTCCTTCACCATCTGCGCGCCCATGTTCTCGTAGGCGTCCTCGAGCTCGATCTCCTTGGCGACCGTGACGCCGTCCTTGGTGACGGTCGGGCTGCCGAAGGACTTCTGGATGATCACGTTGCGGCCGCGCGGGCCGAGCGTGGTGCGCACCGCGCGGGAGAGCTTCTTCACGCCGTTGCGGATCAGCTCGCGTGCTTCGTGGTCGTAGGCAATCTTCTTGGCACCCATTGCTGGGAGTTCTCCGTGTTCAAGATTCGTTCGGGAAGGCGGGCGTCACGTCCATCGACGGTCTCGCTGCGTCAGTCGACGATGGCGAGGATGTCGCTCTCGGCGATCAGCAGATAGTCCTCGCCGTCGACCTTGACTTCGTTGCCGGCGTAGCTCGAGAAGATCACGCGGTTGCCCGCAGCGACCGAGAACGCCGCGCGTTTGCCGTCGTCGAGCAGGCGGCCGTCGCCAACCGCCACCACGACGCCCTCCTTGGGCTTCTCCTTGGCGGCGTCCGGCAGGAGGATGCCACCGGCGGTTCTCTCTTCAGCCTCGACCCGTCGCACGAGGACGTTGTCGCCGAGTGGCTTGACGCTCGTCTTCTTCGTGCTGTTTGCGGAGGTGGTCGTCGGGGCCTTGATCGCGGTCTTCGCCATTGCGCTCTTCTCCTGTCTCTGGTCCTGTCCGGTCCGGTTTCTGGTTCTGCTTGAAAGTTTGGAGTCGGCTTACGGTTGCTGCTGAGTCGGCATCCGTCCCAGTAGTTGCTGGATCGAGCGACGGAGCGCGTCGAGTCGGATCGGCTTGCTCACGAAGTCGATTCCGGCGGTCGGCACGCAACCAGCTCCCCGTCGGAACTGCTCATGAACCCACGCGCCGATGGTGGCATCCGACGAGACGAGCACGGTCGGCGGAATCGCCGTCGGGCCCAGATCCGCAAGCAACTGGCGCAGCACCTCTGGTCCGCTCAGGCCGGGCATGTGGCCGTCGAGGATCGACACGTTGAAGAGGCGCTGCCGCAGGAGCATGACCGCTTCGAGGCCGGACGCCGCGAACTCGACGGCAAACCCTTCCCGGACGAAGAACTCGCCCAGAGCTTCACGGAGGTTTGCATCGTCTTCGGCGACGAGCAGTCGGAGCTTGTCGTTAGCCTGCGGAGGCATGGCCTGCGGGTGCATGGTCAACAGCCAGGTTCAAAAGGAGTCGGGAGGGATTGGGAGGCCGAGGGCGTGACGACCGCCGATGCAGCGTCACCTCGAGGGTCGCGGCGACGTTGGCAAACCCGGTGCCACCGTCGCCTAGCAGCACCCATGGGGCGAGCCTGACAAAGTGTCACCGGCTGCTCGGGCGAAGAAAGTGAGAGCGCCAAATTGACCGGAGCACCCCCGGAGCGGAACGTTCGGAGTCCGATCCTCGCCCAGGGGCTCGAGGGCTGCCAGCTGCAGCTCCTCTTGAGTCGCGACGGCGGCCGCCATCCGTGGGAGTGGACGTTGACCGCCGCCCTCCGCGGCGGCGTCGACCTGGTGCAGCTCCGGATGAAGCGCGCGGCCACGGCGGAGCGAATCGCCTTCGCTCGTGAGGTGGTGCCTGTCACCGATCGATTCGGCGTCCGTCTCCTCATCAACGATGACCTTGATGCCGCAGCGGCGCTGGGTGCGGCCGTCGCGGGAGTGCATCTCGGGCGAGGTGATGCGCCGGTGGAGGAGGCGCGGCGGCGGCTGGGCGAGCGGGCATGGATCGGGATCTCGACGCACTCGGAGGTGGAGATCCACATCGGCGAGCAGACGAGCGCCACCCACTTCGGGCTCGGTGCCTGCTTCTCGACCACGACGAAAGCGGACCACCAGCTCCTCGATCGGGGAGAGGTCGCGCGCGCCTGCGCGGCGGCGCATCGGCCGTGCTTCGCGATCGGCGGGATCACGCCGGACAACGTCGCGAGCTTGGTGGCGCTCGGCGTCGTGCGCGTCGCGGTGGCGGCGTCGGTGGTCGCCGCCGCCGATCCCGAGGCGGCGGCCGTCGCGCTGAAAGCGGCGTTGCCGAGAATCGTGTGACTCTCGCCGTCCTGTGCCGTTCTTCTCGGCCGTTCTTTTTTCGCCGTGCAGCATCCGGTTCGACCAACAGGGAGAGACGACCATGCGCCTCGAGTCGAGCGCGGCGCTACCTGAGTGGAACGATGCTGCGTCGCGCTTCGTGCAGCTCCGGCCGCAGATCCTCCGCTATCTGCTCTCCCGCGTCCGCGACCACCATGTCGCCGAGGATCTGACGCAAGAGACGCTGGTTCGCGGGATCCTCTGTGCCAGCACGCTGCGTGAGCCGCAGGCGGCGGTCGCCTGGATCCTGCGCATCGCGTGGAACGTCGCGCTCGACTGGCATCGCCACCGACTCCGCCGCCCCGAGGGCGTGACCTCCGACGGCGAGATCGATCCCTTGGGTGACGCTCATCAACCGGTCGGCGTGGACGTCGATGAGGAGCAGCGCATTCGCGAGCTCTGGCGCGGGCGCACGCGCCAGGCGTTGGCGCAGCTCGCGGCGCTCGATCGCGTGCTGGTGATCGGTCACTACTTCGTCGGGCTGAGCTGCGCCGAGCTGGCGACGCGCACCGGGCTCACGCGCAACGGTGTGAAGACGCGGCTGAGCCGCGCCCGCCGCCGGTTGCGGGACGCGCTTCCGGAGCGGCGGCCGCTTCGGCTGCTGCGGCCCCATCTGCCGCGGCTGCCGCAGGACGGTGACGCGCGGGCGACCGGCTAAAAGTGCGCCCGATTCCCTGCCGCATTCGGCCGGCGGCTGCGGCGGATCGTGCCGCTCCCGGAAATGCCTATCGTGCGCCGCTCGCGTCCGCCCCACGGCGGCGTTCTCTCGAGAAGCCACGCTCGATGACAGCTCGCCAACCTGAAAACGGCTCGGTGGAACCTGGCACGGGAGCGTCGCCGACGCGGCGCGACTTCCTGCTCGGCACGACCGCGGTGACGGCCTCCCTGATCGCCGGGACGAACCGCCTGCTGCGTGCGCAGGAGACGCCGCCGGCGGCGCCGCAGGATGCGCCAGCTCCCGCGCCGCAGCCGCCACCGCCGCCGCGGCCCGAGCCGCAGCTCAAGATCGGCGTGGTCGGTGCGGGCACCATGGGCCGCGGCCACTGCGAGCGGCTGCTCGGGCTCCACAAGGAGGGCAAGGAGAACGTTCGCATCGTCGCCGTGGCGGACGTCTGCAAGCCGCGTCTCGATGCCGCCATCGAGCTCTGCGCGCGCGAGCAGGGCGACGGCGGTCAGCCCTTCCCGGTCCAGGGCTACCGCGACTACCGCGAGCTGCTGAAGCACCCCGAGCTGAACGGCGTGCTGATCGCCTCGCCGGAGCACTGGCATTCCCAGATGGCGATCGATGCGATCCGCGCCGGCAAGGACGTCTACGTCGAGAAGCCGATGACGTTGCGGCTCGACCAGGCGTTCGACCTCTGGCGCGAGCAGCGCGGCAGCGACCGGATCGTCGAGGTCGGTACGCAGTTCGTGATGCGGCCGAAGTACGCGGAGGCGCGCCGCCTGATCCAGGCGGGTGCGATCGGTCACCCGGTCTCGAGCCAGACCAGCTACTGCCGCAACTCGAAGATCGGCGAGTGGAACTACTACGTCATCGACGAGGCGGTGAAGCCGGGCGAGGCGCTCGACTGGGAGGCGTGGTGCGGGCCGCTCGGGCCGCAGCCGTTCGACACCTTCGTCTACCACCGCTGGCGGCGCTACAAGCGCTACTCGACCGGGATCATCGGCGACCTGCTGACGCACGCCATCACGCCGTTGATCTGGGCGATCGATCCGGACTGGCCGGTGCGCGTCACCGCCACCGGGGGCCACTACATCGACAAGGCGATGGAGAACCACGACCAGGTGCAGCTCACCGTGCAGTTCGAGAAGGAGCACACCATGGATGTGCTCGGCTCGACCTGCAACGCGCTCACCATCGACGACGTGATCCGTGGCAACAAGGCGAACCTCCTGCTGGCCGGCAACGACTGCAACCTGAAGCCGGAGCCGACCTATGCCGACGAGGTCGAGGAGCAGACCGCGAAGTTCGAGAAGGTCGCCGACCAGGATCTGCTGCGCATGAACTGGCTGAAGTGCATGCGCACGCGCGAAGCGCCCGCCTCACCGGTCGAGCTGGCGACCCGCGCCATGGTCGTGATCGACCTCGCCACGCGGGCGCTCTGGGAGGGTGGCACGTGGGGCTTCTCTCCGGCGAGCCTCACGGCGTTCCGCACGTGAGCAGCCAACCGACGGAGCCGCCGCGCCGGAAGGTGACGACGCTGCGCCTGCAGGAGATGAAGTCGCAGGGCGAGCGGATCGCCGCGCTCACCGCCTACGATTGGCTGATGGCGCGCCTGATCGACGAGGCGGGCGTCGACGTGATCCTGGTCGGCGATTCGGCGGGGATGGTCTTCGCCGGCCACGACACGACGATCTCGATGACGATGACGCAGATGCTCTACCACGCGACCGTCGTGGCGCGGGCGGTCAAGCGGGCACTGGTGGTCGGCGACCTGCCGTTCATGTCGTACCAGGCGAGCGTCGAGGAGGCGTTGCGCAACGCCGGCGCCTTCATGAAGGAGGCGCTGGTCGAGGCGGTGAAGCTCGAAGGGGGCGAGATCGTCTGTCCGACGGTGCGCCGCATCGTCGACGCCGGCATCCCGGTGATGGGTCACCTCGGGCTCACGCCGCAGTCGATCCACAAGTTCGGCAGCTATCGCACGCGCGGCGTCAACGAGGCCGAGGCGACGCAGATCCTGAAGGATGCGCGCGCGTTGCAGGACGCGGGAGTGTTCGCGATCGTGCTGGAGAAGATCCCGGTTGAGCTGGCGCGTGATGTGACGGGCGCGGTCCGCATTCCGACCATCGGCATCGGTGCCGGGCCCGACTGCGACGGCCAGATCCTGGTGACGCACGACATGCTCGGCCTCTTCACCCGCTTCCGTCCGCGCTTCGTCCGCCGCTACGCCGAGATCGGCCACGCGATGCAGGACTGCTTCCGCAGCTACTGCACCGACGTCAAGGCCGCGCAGTTCCCGAGCGCCGAGGAGAGCTACTGGCGCGCCGAGGAGGAGGCGAGCGAGGGTGCCGCGCCGAGCTGACGGGCGCGGGGCGGTGGTCGCGTGGGTCGTCGAGACCCTTGACGAACCGGGGCTCCGGTCGCGATACTTTGCCGCGCAAAGCGGATCGGCGGGAACGGGTTGTGCCTGCCGGCGCCAGGACTCCGGGACTCCTCATGTCCGACACCGCCAGGAACGGCACCACCAGGGTCGAGAGCACCAGCAGCGCGGCCGATCCGACCCGCTGGCTGCCGCCGACCGCGATTCCGCGCTCGGTGGCGATCATCATGGATGGCAACGGGCGCTGGGCGCAGCAGCGCGGGTTGCCGCGCGTCGCCGGCCACCGCGCCGGCGCCATCGCCGTCGATCGCGTGACCGAGGCGGCCGCGCGGATCGGCGTGAAGACCCTCACGCTTTACGCCTTCTCGACCGAGAACTGGCAACGGCCCGAGAAGGAGGTCGACACGCTCTGGAAGCTGCTGGTGCGCGACCTCAAGCGACGGGCGCCCAAATGCCTGAAGCAGGGGATCCGCCTCACGTCGATCGGCCGGCGCGATCGCATGCCGGACAGTGCCGCCGAGGAGCTCGACCGCGTCCGGCTCCAGACGGCGCACGGCTCGCGGATGACGCTCTGCCTCGCGCTCGACTACGGCGGTCTCTGGGACCTGACCGAGCTCGCCGAGCGCGTGCGCGCGGGCGAGCGCAACGGGACGCTCGGCGCCGGGCCCCTCGATCCGGAGCGGCTGCAGGCGTTGCTGCCGTCGGCGATCGTGCCGCCGGTCGACCTGCTGATCCGGACGGGCGGCGAGGCGCGCGTCTCCAACTTCCTGCCGTGGCAACTCACCTACGCCGAGCTGCTCTTCCTGCCGACGCTCTGGCCCGACTTCGACGAGCCGGGGCTCACCGCGGCGTGCCGCGAGTTTGCGCGGCGCAAGCGCCGCTTTGGCCGCGTGAACGAGCAGACCGAGGCTGATCTGGTCGCGGCGCCGCAGGGCGCGGCGTCGCTGGTGCGGAGCAAGCTGTCATGAACGAGATCATCGAGCGGCAGGCCGCACGCGGAGACCTCTTCGAGATCCGGCGGATGCTCGCGCGCGCCGGCGCGTTCGACGGCTACCGAGCGGCGCCGGTCGCCTGGTCGGGGGCGCTCGCGCTCGTGGCGGGGCTGGTGCAGCGGCTGCTCGCACCGGCGCCGCTGGCGTTCGTGGCGCTCTGGATCGCTGCCGCGGCGGTCAGCTTCGCGATCAACGTCTACGGCATCGCGCGCACTTACGGCGCCTCGCCGCGCCATTGGGAGCGCAGCCTCGCGTTCGCGGCGCTCCTCGACCTGATGCCGGCGATCGTCGCCGGCAGTGTGCTGACGGCCGTGCTCGTCGCGCGCGGCAGCGTCGAGCTGCTGCCCGGCATCTGGATGATCCTCTACGGCAGCGGCGTCATGGTCTCGCGGCGGCATGTGCCGCGTGCGTGCGCGTGGATCGGGCTCGCCTACGTCGCGGCCGGTGGAGTCACGCTGCTCTTGCTGCCGGCTGCTACCGCGCTGCGTGCCGATGTCATGGCCGGTGCGTTCGGTGTCGGCCAGCTCCTGCTCGCGTGGATCCTCGCTCGCAGCAGCGCGCGCGCCGCGGAGGGCACCGCATGAGCAGCGAGCCACGCGCGCGCTTCGCCTATCCCGAGCTCGACCGCGTGCTGCACGAGCGGGCGCGGCTCGGGATCCTCTCCTGCTTGATCTCGTGCAACGCGGCGGTCACCTTCGCCGACTTGAAGGCGCTCTGCGATCTCACCGACGGCAACCTGAGTCGCCACCTCAAGGCGCTCGAGGAGGCCGGCATCGTGCTGCTCGACCGCGAAGAGAAGGAGGGCGTCCGCCCGACCACCTGGATCGGCTTCACGAAGGGGGGCCGCAAGCGCTTCCTCGACTACGTCGACGTCCTCGAGGCGATCGTCCGCAACTCCACCGCCCACACCAACACCGTTGCGAAGGTCGGGGCGAAGGGAGGCCGGCGCGCACCCGCGGCGCTCAAGCTCGCCGGTGGACGCGTCGGCGGCGTTCCGGCGTAGCGCGCGAGTCGGCGATTTGCTCCTCCGCATCGCGAGCTGGAACATCCACAAAGGGATCGGCGGCATCGACCGGCGCTATCGCCTCGATCGCACGATCGAGGTGCTGAAGCGCATCGACGCCGACCTCTGCCTGCTCCAGGAGGTCGACGAGGGCGTTCCGCGGTCGCGTCACGATCGGCAGGTCGACGTGATCGGGGACGCGCTGGCGATGGAGTGGCGCGCCTTCGCGGCGAACCATCGCCTGAAGGTCGGCCACTACGGCAATGCGCTTCTCTCACGCGTGCCGTTTCGAGCGCCCCACAACCTGAGCCTCAATCTGCCGCTCCACAAGCGGCGCTCGGCGCTGCACGTACGGGTCACGCTGCCGGAGCTGCCGCACGGCCTCTGGGTCTTCAACTGTCATCTCGGGCTCGCCGAGGCGGAGCGCCGCCGGCAGCTACAGCGCGTGCTCCGTTGCATCGACGAGCACCACGGCAGCGAAGAGACGGTCGCGATCATGGGCGACCTCAACGATGTCTGGGGGCGGATCGGTCCGGCGCTGCTCTCTCCGGCCGGCTTTGTCACCGTTGCGCGCCCCGCGAAGACCTTCCCGGCGATCCGGCCGCTGCGGCCGCTCGATCGGCTCTTCGTGCGCGGTCGCGTCACGATCGTGCGCTGCGAGCGCTTCGACTCGACGCTCGCGCGACACGCTTCGGATCACCTGCCGATCGTGGCGGAGCTGTCGATTCATGGCGCGGAGTGAGCGGATCCGACGTACCAATCCGCCCGACGTACGGATCCGCGCCCGACCGACGTACGGATCCGGGGATCCTACGCCGACGTTTTCCGCACACCGCCGGGCTGAGTCAGATGTGCGGACCGCGTCGTTTGGCGGCGTGGCCACCAGAGCGCGACCAGCAGGATCGAGCCGATCACGACGAAGCTCAGCAGGAGGTTGGCACCGGCAACGATGAAGGCGCCGGCGCCCTGTCCGCTGCCGGCCACCAGGAACGGCAGCGAGAAGGTCGCCGCGAACGACGCGAAGGCGTGGAGCTGGAGCGCGATCTTCACGCCGTCCCGCAGTCGCGTCAGGATCAGCAGGTGGAGCAGGATGAAGAGGAGGATCGGCACCGTGAAGAGGTGGGGGTGGACGATGTCGACGAGGTGCCGCGTCGACTTGCGTTCGGCGAGCGCGTCGGGGCCCACATCGACGATTCCGTCGTCGATCCGGCCACCGGATTCGTTGCCACTCTCCGCCTCGCCGTGCCAGTAGCGCTGCGCGCCGCTCGGTGTGAACTCGGCGCGCTGCGTGTACTTGAGCGAGCCGACCCAGAGCGCCGCGAGGATGCTGAGCACGAACCCCGTGAGAAGCAGGCGCGTCGGCAGCGGGAGCTGCGAGAGATGGAGCTTGGGCGTCAGCGTGTAGCGCAACGAGCGGTTCCTTCGACGCCCGGCCAGCGCGATGTCTTGATCGCGGTTGCCGCGGTGTCGCTCGCGATCAGGAGCCCCGCCGCGTCGGGTAGCTGTTCGAGCACCGCGGGCCCCTCCGTCGCACCGAGCACGAAGAGGGCGGTCGAGAGCGCGTCGGCACGCGCGCCGGTCGCCGCGATCACGGTGGCCGAGGCGCTCCACGTGGCCGGCTCGCCCGTGCGCGGGTCGAGGATGTGGGGCAGTCGCCGGCCGTCGATCTCGACGAACTTCTCGTAGCCACCGGACGTCGAGCAGGCCTGGTCGCGAAGCAGCACGACCTCGAGTGCGCGGTTGGCGTTCACCGGGTCGCGGATGGCGATCGGCCAGCCATCGCCCGCTTCGCCCGGTCCGATCGCACACTGTGTGCTGCCGAAGTCGACGAGCGTGTTGTGGATGCCATGGGCGCAAAGCTCGGCCAGCACGGCGTCGACCGCGAGCCCTTTGCCGATCGCGCCCGGGTCGAGTCGCACGCCCGGTCGCGTGAAGGTGACGGTGCGCGCGCTGGGATCGAGCTCCACGCCAGCGATCCCGCCCGCCCGCACCAACGCCGCCAGCTCGGCCGCTTCCGGGCGACGCGCGGTGCCGCCGCGAAAACCCCAGGCTCGGACCAGCTCGCCGATGCCCGGGTCGAACGCGCCGGCC
>CAYRQC010000341.1:0-10640 GCA_964426265.1 uncultured Phycisphaerales bacterium
GAGCAGAATCGCGCTGCGGCGTCCGGTGTTTGCCCGTATTCGGCCGCGAAGGCACTGGCGAAGGCGCGCTCCTTGGCGGCCGCGAGCTTGAACCCGGGCGTCACCTTGAGCTCGTTCTTGAGCCACCTCTCACGGGTTTGCATCAGCAGATCGGGCATCTTTTGGAACGTCTCGAGGGCGATCGGCAGGCGAACCAGGTCGGTCCACTTGCAGGCCGCGACGAACTCCAGCGCCTCCTCCGGCTTCAGCTCGTGCGGAAGTGGAAGCTCCACGCTTTTGCTCTGGTCGTCGATCTTTCCGCCTGCGGCGTCGATCCCCGCCTTCTTGATGGCCGAGGAATTGAGGGAGTTGAGGATCTCCGTGGCCTTCTTTCTTGGCGGGGGCGGTCCAAAGAGACGAGTCGCCTCATTGCGGAGCCCGTCGACGATCTTCCAATCGCCGGGCGTCTCACCGACGCCGGTCGCCAGCCCGTTGCGCAGCTCGACAAGATCCTCGAGCTTCTCCACCAGCGTGCTCTTCACGGTCGGCCGTTGATCGGTCGGCTTGCGGCCATCGATCGATCCGCCGCAGACGACACCAAGGAGTCGCAGGTAGTAGTCGGCACTCGCTTGCAGGAGCGTGCCGTCGGCGGCCGGAGTGTCGGTGAGCTGCGCGTAGAGCTCGTTGGCCTTCACCCACGCCGCGAAGCGACCCAGGTCACCATCGACCTGCACCGGCTGCCTGGGACTCTCCACCGGCTGTCGGAAGTCGAAGAGGTCATCGAAGTGGGAGCGCAGCTCCGCAACACTCTTGGCGAGGCTCGGGGAAGGTTTGACACCACCGGCTGCCGTGGAGTCGTCGATCGGGGTATTGGCGTACTCCTGGCGCAGCTTCACCGCCCGCTCAAAGTCGAAGTGCGCCGACTCATCCGTGACGGACTCATCCGTGACCGCCGCTCGCTTCTGGTCGGCCGAGGCGATCGCGGCGAAACGCATGAGTTCGTCGTCGTCCCGCCACGGGATCGGTCGCAGGAGCATGGCGGCGGCCTCGAGCCGGGCCAGGTACTCGGCGTGGTTTCCTGCCGGCTCGCCGACGCGCTTCGCGAAGGTCGCTTCGGCCGCGCTCCGCAGCCCGCCTGGAACCGTCCGGTCGAAGAACAGGACGTAGGCGTGCTGGAACTCGTCGCTGCTCGACCCCATGCCCATCGGCACGAGCTTCTCGAGGAAGGGGCGCGGTCGATCGGCGGCTCCCGAGAACTCGGCGAGCATTGCCAGGAGTTCGGGCAGCGCCCGCGGCGTGCCCTTGAGGAGGTCGTCGACGGCCGTCACGACATCGTTCTTCGCATTCTTGTAGTACTCGATGTCGCGCCCGGAGCTCGGCAGGTAGGTCGCCACCGTGCCGAGCGTCGCCGCGGCGAGCAGTCCGCTGCCGCCGTAGCCGAGCCAGGCGCTGCGATGCGCCAGCGCCAGGCGGCGCGTCGTCGGCCGCACGAGACCGCGCTCGCCGAAGATCCGCTTGCGGATCAGATCCTTGATGAAGTAGGCGCGCTGCTTGGTGAAGAGCGACTCGAGCTTGCGCTCGTCCGCCTCGTCCGTGGATCCGGCGCCGCCGAGCAGCGCCTTGCACGCCTTCACGATCGGCGTGCCGGTCTGCAGGCCGCTGGTGAGGTAGCAGCCGCGGAAGAAGAGCTGCTCGGTCAACGACGACTCGGTGAAGATCTGTTGGAGATAGGTCTCGAGGTTCGGCTGGATCGCCGCGAGCTCCAGCGGAAATGCGTAGAGGCGGTCCACCTCGGCGATCGCCTCGGGGATGCGCGCCGTCGACAGCATGCGCGCGCGCAGATCGCGGCAGCGATCGAGCAGCGTGGCGAAGCCGGCGCGCGCCTCCCCGAGATCGAAGGCCGCTTCGACCGCGGTCGCCGGACGTGACCAGCCGAGCATCTCGTGGCGCTGCTCCGTCTCCAGGCGATGCACCGACTCGGCGAAGCCGAGGATCTTGTCTCCCTTGGTGAGCACGACGTAGATCGGCAGCTGCACCTGCAGGCGGTCAGCGAGGGACGCCAGCGCTGACTGCATGCGCGCCGCCTTCTGCTTGGTCTGGGCCGCGGAGTCGTTGAGCAGTGCGTCGCAGGGCAGCACCAGCAGCACGCCATTCGCCGGACACATCGGTCGGAACTCGGCGAGCATCCCGAGGAAGGCCTCCCACTCGGCCTCGTCGCTCGCGCCACCTTCATGGGTGAAGAGGCGACCGGCGAGGTCGAGGATCACGGCCTCCTCGGTGAACCACCAGTCGCAGCCGCGCGTGCCGCCGACGCCGGAGAGGCGGTTCTGGCCGAACGGGAAGTGAAGGTCGGAGTTCTGGAGCAGGATGCTCTTGCCCGACTGCGGCTCACCGACCAGCAAGTAGAAGGGCAGCTCGTAGCGATCGACCCCCTGCTTGCGCAGCTCCGCCATCCACCCTTCCCACTCGCGGCGGCGGTCGGAGATCCCTTCCTTGGCGGCGACGGCGGCGTCGAAGTCGGCCTGCTTGCGACGCGCGCGCATGGCCATGAACCACTCGAGGACGAGCCACGACGCGATCAGCACGCCGATGGCGACCAGGTAGGCCCAGAGGAAGATGTCGGCCCAGATCGCGAGCAGGACGCCGCCCACCACCAGCAGCAGGGCGATGGACGCCGTGACGATCACCCGGCGGCGCGTGGCGAAGAGTTTGCGGATGGCCATCACTTCCCCTTCACGTTCGCGAGCGCGTCGGCGATCTCTTTCGCGCAGCTGTTGCGCCGGCTGGTGACCGCGTAGACGAGGACCACCGCGAGGACCACCGCCGCCAACGCGACCAGCGCGACGCGCAGGATGCCGGCCGTCGGCAGCCGTCGCGCACTGCGCGGGTTGTTGCGCCCGTAGCAATCGGGAGCGAGCGGCTCACCGCTGGCGGCGGGCAGCCGCGCCTTGTCGTAGAGCAGCTGGCGAAGCCGCTGGAGCTCCGCTCGCTCTCCTTGCAGCTCTCCCTGGAAGCCGAGTCCCATCCCGGTGAACAGCAGTTCGGCGAGCTCGCGCGACTCCTCCGTCGGGTCGGCGAGCACCTGGTCGACGATCTTGAAGAAGCGCTTGCCGCCTTCGGCCGACTTGAAGAAGTGGGTCTCGAGCAGGTTGAGCGCCCAAGCGGGTCGCTGCGTCCACGCCGACTGCAGCACGATCTGGTCGACGGTCGCGACCAGCGGGTAGTGCATCCGCTCGAACAGCGGCCGCAGCCGTCGGTCGGCATCGCACCGCGCGCGCGCCGCATCGACCTCGCGCACCAGTGCCTGCTTGAGCTCGGCGACCGCCATCTTCGAGGTGAGCGAGTTGCGGCGGAACGTCGTCAGGTAGAGGAAGAGGGGGGCGCACGCCTCGGTGAGTGTCGGCTCGCGGGCGCCGTCACTCGGTGCCTGGCGGTTGCTTTCGCGGTTCATGGCTCAACCTCGCAGCTCGACATAGAGGTGGAAACGCACCGGACCGACTGCGCTGAGGAAGGTGAGCAGCGCGATCTTGCGCCCGCGCTCGACGGCGAGCCACGAGTCGCGGGAGGCGCCTTCGGTCTGGATCCGGAAGAAGTGCCGATCGGTGCTCTTGGGGAAGGCGACCGGCGGAGTCTGCTCGAAGGTGAGCTCGATGCCCGGCACCACGCCGGTGAGGAAGCGCTCGACATCCTCCGCGGCCACCAGCTTCACGCAGTTGGCGACGTGCTCGATCACCTCCTCGGGTGACTTCGCCGCCTCGACCGCGAGATAGACGAGAGTGCGGCCGGTCATCCAGTGGGCCGGCAGCTCCGCCTCGAAGAAACCCTCGCGCAACGGATCGGCGCGCAGCTCCAGCGTGTCGTATGGGTACGTCACCTGGGCGGCAATCAGCTTGTGCAGCGCGACGAAGAGGGCGGCGAAGCCGTTGCCGAGCTGATCGTGGTCGTAGACCGGGAGCGGCGCGACGACGCGCTCGCCGTCGAAGATCGCGAGCCCGCCGACGATGTCGACCAGCCCCTGGTAGGCGTCGAACGGATGAAGCTGCGGCAACCCCGCGAGCTGCTCGACGCGGGCGAGTGCACGGTTGATCGCCTGCAGCTTCGCGAAGCCGGCGATGTCCGCCGCCCGATCGGAGGACGAATAGGTGGTGTTCGGGGGCAGGCGCCGCGCGAGATCGCGGGCCTCCGCTCGCGTCATGTCGGCGAGTGCCCGCAGCCCCTTCATCAACGGCGGCGACGCTCCGCACGCGAGGAGCGCCGGAATGTCCGCGGGAAACGGCGGGAGACTCTGGGAATCCTTGCCGAGCGGCAGCAGGTCGGTGTCGAGCAGCTGCGACTTGGGCACCGGCCGGCCGCGTCGCACCAGCCGCGCGACGCGAAGACACTCGAAACCGCTGCGATCCTCGTCGCCGAAAAAGAGGCGCGCCTGGAGCTCGCGGAAGTCGAGGTCGCGCGCCGAGTCGAGCTCGTTCTCGTCGTCGACCGGGCGGGTCTGCGCCTTGAAACGCCACGCGCGCTGCGGATCGCTGCCGATCTGCGGCACGCCCGGCTGCTCGGCCGGGACGCCGATCCAGACGTCGAGGGTCGAGCCCGTGAAGTGCTTCGCGAACTCGCGGGGCGGGAGCGCCGCGGTCTCCGGAAAGCGGAGCCAGGTGCCGTCGCGAAGCAGCGCCTCGCAGCTACGCACTTGGAAGAGGTCGCGGGTCAGCGCGTCGACGTCGACGTCGAACGCGACCAGGCCGTGGGCACCGGCGCGACCGACCGTGTCGCCGCAGTGCTGGCGCGCGCGCACCTCGCGGGAGTAGGCCTGGAGGTGCTGCGGACAGAGCAGCATCCCTTCGCGCCAGAGGACGGACGGCTCAGGTCGGATGCTCATCGCCGTTTGAGATCGTGGCCGGAGAGGTCGAAGATCATCGGCTCGTCATTGGAGACATCGAGGTTCGAAATGAGCTGCGTCGCGCGAGTGCCGTCGGCGAAGTGGGCGATCAGCCGGACGCCGGTCTGTTGACCCTCCTCGGTGAGGGAGTCAGCGAGCTCGATCGAGAGCGGCGCGAGCGTGACGGTCACGCGCTTGGGCTCGCTTCGGTGCTTCTCGAGCACGGGCGTCCAGGTGATGCCGAGCTGCTTGTCGTAGCCAGGGTCAAGCTGGACGATGGCCTCGTAGTCGCCCTGCTTCGTGGGCGCGACGAGTTGCATCGGATCGGCGCCGCGTTCGAGCGCCAGCGTCGACTCCGGCCCGACCACGATGAAGAGCGAACGCAGCTCCTTCGCCGACTCCGCCGGGTTGGTCGTGTTCAGCTCGACGCTGAAGCTCGAGAAGACTCCACAGCCAGTGGTGAGCGCGAACACCGTGAGCGCAGCCGATCGGATCCAGCTCATGCGAGTTCCTCTTGGGCGCGCGCCCCCGACGGAGCCGGAGGGCGGACGCATTCCATTCAGTGAGCGCCCGTCACACAGTCAGCTTGCCGCGCCCCCTCGAGCGAGCAGCTGCTGCGCCGCGATGCGCGCAAGCTTCTCGACACGGTCGTCGATCGTCTCGGGGGTCAGCTCCTTCAGGAGTTGCGAGGCGCGCCGCCAAAGCTCGGTTTCGCGGCTCTTGAACGCGGAGATCGGGGCGCTCTCCGTGAGCGCTTGCTCGGAGAGCTGCGACTTTAGCCCGGTTCCGAACTCCTTCGCCGCTGTCTTGTACGCGCCGAACGCCGCGAACAGCCAGCGGCGCAGCTCGTTCAGGTAGCTCTCGAGTGCGCGGCGGCACTCCGCGTTGTCGGGGAGGTCGAGGAGCTCCTTCAAGCGTCCGCGGAAGTTCGCCTTCGAATCGGGCAGGATCGTCCCCATGTCGAGCACTTCGATGAACTCGCCCACCGTCCGGGTCACCACCTTCTCGACGCTGCGCAGGAAGCGGACCGCGGCGGCCAGCAGGAAGCTGTCGACGCTGGCGCCCGCCGGCACGACGATCGCATCGGGGTCGCTTCCGAGGAACGAGCGGAGAAGCGCCGTGTTCGTCACTGGAGCGGGAGCGGCCGCGGGTTGGGCGCGGGCCGGAGGCGGAGCGAACGGCGCCGCGGGACTGGCTCTTGGCGCCTCGTGCGACGGGGTGAGCGGTCGCTGCGCGGGCGACTCCTTCAGCGCCTTGTTCTCCTGCTGAAGGCGGGTCAGCTCGCGCTGCATGCGCGTCACGAACTCGCCCATTCCCTGCGGCGACGAGGGAGGCGGAGCTTGCGAGACCGCAGCGCTCCCTTTGGCGTCGAGCTCCGCGCGCAGGCTGCTCACCCGTTGGTTCAAGCGGAGTACTTCGAGCTGCGCTTCGGCGAGCCCGCTCTTGGCGCTCACCTTGCCGGCCGCGAGGTCGCCACGCGACGCCTCCAGGTCGCGCGTGAGATGGGCGACCTTCAACCGTTCTTCCTCGAGCTCCGTCCGCACGCGGTTCAGCTCGACCGCGCTCGCTCCCGTCGCGCTCGAGGGGTTCGCCGCGTGCGACGAGTGCATCCCGTTTTGCGGCTCGCGGGCGGATGCGGGTACAGGAGCGGCGAGCGGAACTGCGGGTTCGACCTTGGGTTTGGATGCCTGTGCAACGGTGATGGTGGCCTCGGGGTCTTCGGAGGGCACCTCGATCGCAGCGGCTCGCGCGTCCGATTCGACGTCGATCGCGATCGCCCCCTCGCCCTTGCCGAGCAGAAACTGGCCGCCCGGCACGATCGTCGGCTCGCTCGCCTTGAGCTCGCCGACCCAGGTTCCATTGCGCGACCCGAGATCGGCCACCACCACCCCGCTCAAGATCCGGGCGTGCCGGCGGCTCACCTCGGGGTCATCGATGACGACATCGCAGTCCTGAGCCCGCCCGAGGACGGCCGCGTCGCCGGCGAGTTCCACGACCCTCGGCAGTTGTCCCGGACGCGTCACACGCAATCGCAACACGTGCTCTCCAGACCGTAGCCGACCCCGCCCTCAGCTCCTCAAACGCAATCCATGTCCATTCGCCGAGTCGGAGGGTGCGCTACGGCGTACCAAACCGGGGGAGACTACGCCAACAGTGGCCGCACTTTTTATCCCCCGGCGGATCCCCAGCCGATCCCAGGCACCGCCACCGGGATCCGACCGCGCCCGCCTCACATGGGCGAGGAGTCCGCTCACGCTCTCAGACCTGCGGCGGATTCGCCGCCATCCGGCGCGTCATCTCCTCCGGATCGACGTCCTCCACGTGGGTGGCGATCCACCAGTGGTTACCCGATGGGTCGATCAGCCCGGCGCTGCGGTCACCGTAGAACTGGGTCGCGAGGGGACGGATCACGACCGCGCCGCCCGCGACCGCCTTCGCGAACGCCGCATCGACGTCCGCGACGTAGAGGTAGAGCACGGCTGGCATCGGCGGGTGGGCGGCCGATCCCTCCGCGACCATGACGATCGAGTCCCCGATCCGGACCTCGGCATGTCGAACCCGGCCGTCCGGCTCGCCCATGAGCTCCTCGACCTCGGCGTCGAACGCCCGCTTCAGGAACTCGAGCAGCCGCTTCGCTCCGGTGACCGACAGGTAGGGCGTGATCGAGTGGTAGCGGTCGGGGATTGGCTGTACGGCCATGCGAAGACTCCTTGGTTGGGTGGTGGCCAGCTCGAGTGGCCGGCGCTGCAAGATCGAGCGCCGAAAAAGTAGCAAGCGACCCGGTTCCCACGAGCGAATCGTGGGCTAGCCTGCGCTCCCGCGTCGCCAACACCGGCCCGAGCCCGCCGCGCCATGGATCGCGCCGAAGGTCAGCTCACTCCTGAGACGAATGAAGTCCTCGCCGACCTCAAGGCGGCGTGGGCGGTCATGTCGCCGGAAGAGCGGATCGATTCGCTGAAGCTGCTGCCGGAGGACGAGGCGGAGGAATTCTTCCTCGCGCTCACCTCGCGGGAGCAGGCGCAGCTACTGGTCCACCTCTCGGCGCTCACCCGGCGCACTTGGCTGCGGTTGTTGCCACTCGACGACGCCGCCGACGTCATCCAGCACGCGGAGCGCGACCAGCGCGAAGAGCTGCTGAAGCTCCTCGACGAGGTGTCGCTGAAAGAGGTGCGCGCGCTGCTCGCCTATGCGGAGGACGAGGCGGGCGGGTTGATGAACCCGCGTTTCGCCCGGTTGCGCCCCGAGGTGACAGTCGACGAGGCGATCCTCTATCTCCGCCGCCAGGCGCAGCAGAAAGACCGGCCGATCTACTACTGCTACGTCCTCGACTCCGAGCAGCACCTGCGCGGCGTCCTTTCCTTCCGGCAGTTGCTCACCGCGCCGGCCAACAAGCGGATCGAGGAGGTGATGGTGACCGACATCGTCACCGTCGCCGAAGACCTCGATCAGGAGAAGATCGCTCCGCTCTTCAGCCAGAAGAACCTGGTTGCCCTCCCCGTCATCGACGCCGCCGGGCGGATGAAGGGAGTCGTCTCCGCCGAGGACATCGTCGACGTCGTCCAGGAGGAGGCGACCGAGGACATCCAGAAGCTCGGCGGTGTCGAGGCTCTCGACAAGCCCTACCTCGAGGTGGGCCTCTTCGAGCTGGTCCGCAAGCGCGCGAGCTGGCTCGCGGTCCTCTTCGTCGGCGAGACGCTCACCGCCTCGGCGATGCAGTCGTTCGAGGGCGAGCTGGCGGCGTGGAAGGTGCTGATGACCTTCATCCCGCTGATCATCAGCACCGGTGGCAACTCCGGTTCGCAATCCTCGACCCTGGTGATCCGCGCCCTGGCGCTGGGCGAGCTGCGGCTGGCCGACTGGTGGCGCGTCTTCCGCCGGGAGATCTGCTCCGGGGTGATGCTCGGTGGCATCCTCTCGGTCATCGGCTTGCTGCGCGTGATCCTCTGGCAGGTTGTTTTCCATGACTACGGCGAGACCTATCTCCGACTCTCGTTCACCGTCGCCTTCGCGGTGGTGGGTGTTGTGCTCTTCGGCTCGCTGGTCGGCTCGCTGCTGCCATTCCTGTTGCGTCTCCTCAAGCTCGATCCGGCGACCGCCTGCTCGCCGTTCGTCGCGACTTTCTGCGACGTGACCGGCCTGCTTATCTACTTCGGCTTCTGCTCGGTGGTCTACATCCCGTTCGTGCCGGCGGGGGGGGCGGGCGGGTGAAAGTTGGTGTCCGTGTTTCGCTCGGATTGACAGTCGGCGCGCGCGCGCTTTGATGCGGCGCTTGGTGGTTGGTTCCGGTCCGGCTTGCACCGTCCCGTCCGTCGGCCGCAAAGCCATTGTCTGAGTCCATCGGCGCCCATTTTCCGCCCACGGTCCGTCCATGGACCATTCGCGGATCAGCGTGTCGATGGCTCACGTCGTGCTTTCGGAGGGGATTGTGTCATTCCAGTTGTCGCCCCGGACGCGAGTCGCGTTCGGCTGGCTGATCGCGTTCGGATTAGGGTGGTGGTTCGCGATTGCGTGGCGCGATGCCACACCGGGCGTCGTCTTCGCGAGGAGTCGTGCGCTCGCGGCGGGCGACGTGCGATTGATCGTCGAAGACCACCATGCGAGCGCTGCGAACGACACCAACGACACCAACGGCGACGATCGTCGCGAGGGTGATCCCGACCAGCCACCTGGTTTGCGAGTCGAGTTCCCGACGCCGATGGTGACCGGCGACATCGTCGCGACCGGCGGTGCCGCCAAGCCGCAGCTGGTCCTGCTCGATCCACCCGTGCCGCTCGCGACGCGGTGGCTCTCGCCGACCACTCTCGAGCTCACTCCGAGGGAGCCGCTCCGACGTGCCACGCGCTACCACCTGGCGCTCCGGCCGGGGCTCACGGCGCTCGACGGTCGCTCCGTCACGCGCGACATCGTGTTCGACCTCACCATGCCGGGGCCGCGGGTCCGATCGTTGGTTCCGGCGGAGGTTGCGAACGACTCGGCCGATCCGGAGAGCTTCGCCGCGTTGGCACTCGAGCTCGATCTCCCGGTGCGGCTGGAAGAGCTCGCGAAGGCGCTGACGGTCACGCTGCCCGACGGCAAGCCGCTGACGGTCACGATCGCCGGTCGTGGCCAGCGACTTCCCGGGAGTCCCGATCGCCACTTCGTGCTCGCGCTCGCACCTCCCGCCGGTGTCGGTCCGCCGTCGCGCGTGCGCGTCACCATCGATCCGTCGCTCCGCTCGCCGGCCGGGGCGGTCCCGATGGAGCAGCGGTTCGAGCGGGAGATCGAGCTCACGGTTCCGCTCGAGCTGCAGAGCGTCGAGGCGGGAGCGGACGGGCTCTGGGTTCGCTTCAGCCGGGCTCTCGAAGCCATCGACCCGGCGTTGGTGCGCGTCGAGCCGGCGGCTCGCGTCACGCCGCAACTGCGCTGGGGCCTCCTCTTTGTGGCTGGTGACCTGCCGCCCGGCCGCACCGTGACGCTGCACCTGCCCGCCGGGTTCCCCGGCCGCGGTGTCGCGCGCCTCGCCCAACCGGTGGCGCGTACGGTGGTCGTGCCCGACCTGCGGCCCGCCGTGACCTTCGTGCGCGACGGGCGGGTGCTCTCCGCGCTCGCCGAGCCGAAGGTCGAGATTGCGTCGGTCAACCTCGATCGCTTCGAGCTCAGGCTCGCGCCGATCTACGCGAACAACGTCGTGCCGCTCAGTCACGACACCGACGCCGATCTCGAGCCGCTCGCCGCGCCGTTCGTGCGTCACGGCTATCGCGTTGCCGCACGCCGCAACGAGCGCGTGACGACTGCCGTCGACCTCGCG
>CAYRQC010000342.1:0-14206 GCA_964426265.1 uncultured Phycisphaerales bacterium
GCCCCGATCATGCCGATCACCGCGTGGCTCGACGGCGCCGTCGTCTTCGCAGCCGACTTGCGCTCGTGCGGCCTGCTCGGGCCGGCACTCTGCGCGGCCGATCTCGAAGACGCGGTGGAGCGCCGACTGCGGCGATTGGACGACGCGGTCGATGACGCGGCGCTCGCGGCGCTGATCGCCCACGCCGAGACGGCGATCAGTGTGCTGCCGCCCGCCGCGCTGGTCGCCGAACGCGAGGCGTGTCTCGCGCAGGCGATCGTCTGCCGATTCGCCGACATCCCGCCGTTCCGACCCGCCGACGAGCACCAGCGGGTCGACGATCCGTGGTCGCTGGTGATCGCGGCTGCCACGGTCGAGCGGCTCGCCTCCTATGACGACGTGCTCCGCGAGCTGCTCGTGCCGTCGCCCAGTGACCGCGCGCGGCAGCGCTACGACCGCTTCGCGGACGCGCTCGCGACCGATCTGCCGAACGCGGTGCCGCTGCTCGCCGATGGCGCGCTGCTGATCCCGGTGCGCTGCGCGGCCGAGCGGCTCGCGCGGATCGTCGATGCGGCGGAAGCGCGACACGGTGGCGGCTTCGTGCCGCACCAGCTGCGGCACTGAGCGCCGCTCGCGCCGCCGTTGATCGGCTGCACGGTTGCCCTTAGCGTCGGAGCCGCATGAGCACCGGCAAGAGCTTGATCGTGAGCGCGCTCGATCCGACGAGCCCCGCCTTCCTCGCCCAGCGCGCCGCGATGGCGAAGCTCGTCGCCGCGATCCACGCCGATGAGCGCAAGCTCGCGCTGGGCGGCGGCGCCAAGGCGATCGAGCGCCAGCACGAGAAGGGACGCCTGACGGCGCGCGAGCGGATCGCGAAGCTGATCGATCCGGGCAGTGAGCTCTTCGAGCTGGCGATCTTCGCGGCCCACGGGATGTACGAGGAGTGGGGCACACCGGCCGCCGCGGGCGTGGTCACCGGTGTGGCGCGCGTCGCGGGTCGCCTCTTCATGGTGATCGCCAACGACGCCACCGTGAAGGCGGGCGCCTTCTTCCCGATGACCTGCAAGAAGGTGCTGCGGGCGCAGCGCATCGCGCTCGACAACCACCTGCCGGTGATCTACCTGGTCGACTCGGCGGGAGTGTTCTTGCCCCTGCAGGACGAGGTCTTCCCTGACGAGGACGATTTCGGCCGCGTCTTCCGCAACAACGCGGTGCTCTCCGCACAGGGAACACCCCAGATCGCCGCGGTCATGGGGATGTGTGTTGCCGGTGGCGCCTATCTGCCGGTGATGTGCGACACAGTGCTGATGACGGAGGGGTCGGGGCTCTTCCTGGCGGGGCCGTCGCTGGTGAAGGCGGCGATCGGCCAGCAGGTGAGCGCGGAGGAGCTCGGCGGCGCCGCGATGCACGCCGAGATCTCGGGCACCGTCGACTTCCGCGAGGCCGACGACGAGAGCTGTCTCGCGCGGATCCGGCAGATCGCCGGGAGGATGGGGACGCGGCCGGGGGCGCCCTTCGATCGCGTCGCCGCGCGGCCACCGGTCGGGGACGCCGCGGAGATCGACGGCGTCATCTCGCCCGATGGCGGGCGTGAGTACGAGATCCGCGACGTGATCGCGCGGCTGGTCGATGGAAGCGAGTTCGACGAGTACCGCAAGGAGTACGGGCCGACGCTGGTCTGTGGTTTCGCGCGCATCGGCGGCTTCGCGGTCGGCATCGTCGCCAACCAGAAGACGCACCAGCGGCGCGTCGGCCATCCGATCGAGTTCGGCGGCGTGATCTACAAGGAGTGCGCGGAGAAGGCGGCGCGCTTCATGCTCGACTGCGGGCAGAACACGATCCCGTTGGTCTTCCTGCACGACGTCAACGGCTTCATGGTCGGCCGCGACTCCGAGCACGCCGGCATCATTCGCGCCGGCGCCAAGATGGTGAACGCCGTCAGCAACGTGCCGGTCCCGAAGATCAGCGTGATCCTCGGCGGGAGCTTCGGTGCCGGCCACTACGCGATGTGTGGCAAGGCGTACGACCCCCGTTTCCTCTTCGCGTGGCCGAGCGCCCGTTATGCCGTGATGGGCGGCGCGCAGGCCGCCGGGACGCTCTGTGACGTGCGGATCGCCCAGCTCGAGAAGAGCGGCAAGAAGCTCACCAAGGAGGAGATCGCCGAGCTGCGCCGCGACACCGAGGCGCGCTACGCCACCGCCCTCGACCCGCGCTACGCCGCTGCCCGCCTCTGGTGCGACAAGCTCCTCGAGCCGCGCCAGACCCGCGACGCCCTGATCCTCGCCCTCGAAGTCGCCGCCCTGAACCCCGACGTCCGCCCCCTGCGGACCGGCGTCTACCCGTCGTAGAGCCGGTAGTACCGATCCGTAGTACCGATCCGGGGTCCCTACGCCGACGTTTTCCGCACCCTCCGCTCGACCCGTCGCTACCGCCCGCGCGCGCCGTTAGCAAATTGCGGCCAGCGCCGCGCGATCTCCTCCGCGAGCGTCGCCGCCACCCGCGCGTGGCCGGTGGCATTCAGGTGGCCGTCGTCCCGGTAGTAGGCGTCGTCAGGGCAAATGCCCCAGAGTTGGAAGAGGTCGACGCTCGCCGCGCCACGCTCCGCGAGATGGCTCGCCAGCGAAGGGAAGCCGCGCCAGCCCGCCCGCGTCGGGATGTAGAGGAAGAGGAGCGGCACCTGCGCGTCGCGCGCGTCGCCGATCGCGGCGTCGAGGCAGGCGGCATTCACGCGCCACCAGTCGCCGATCGGGTGCTGCTGCCCGAACCGCCGCTCGAAGCCGCGAACCGCGGAGAAGAGGCGCGAGTGGTTCTCCAGGAACTGGCCGAACGGCCCGGGCCGGTCGCTCGCCGTCTTCTGCGCGAGCGTGTCGCCGACCAGCTTGAAGACCGGCTTGTTGAAGCCTTCGGCGGCCCGCCAGGCGTGTAGGCTGCGCTCGAAGTCGTCGAGCACGAAGGCAAACACGACGAGGTCCGGGCGGCGCGGCAGCACTTCGTGGCGCAAAGTGAGCCACATCTGATCGATGCCGAATCCGGGCATGCCGCAGTTGCGTGCCACGGCGCCGAGCTTCGCGGCCGTCAGTGTCGCGAAGGAATCGGCGAAGCGGACGCCGGTCCCGTAGGTGAATGAGTCGCCGACGAACGCAATCGTCTTGGCGCTCGCCGACGCGGCAGGCGCGTCGTGGCGATCATCGATGCGGAAGCCGTCGGGGCCGGCACGAAACGGGAAGCCTTGGCCCTCGGTCTTCCAGGTGAACTCGGCGTCGGGCGCCATGCGCCAGCCGATGGTCGGATCGCGCTCGAAGCCCTTGTGCTGGCGGTCGGCGTGGTCGCCGACGTAGCTGCGCGGCTCGCACTCGAAACCGCCGAATAGCGCGCAACCAAGCTCGATCAACAACAGATCGACCACCACGGCCGCGACCAGCAACAACAGCTTCTTGCAGAGGTGCGCGGTCCAGCGAGTGCGGGCGTCGATCATGGCGCAGCAGCTTAGAGCCCATTCCTGAAGGCGCTCGGTCGCCGTCCGGGCGGCGTAGTACCGATCCGTAGTACCGATCCGCGTAGTACCGATCCGCGCGTAGTACCGATCCGGGGGTCCTACGCCGATGTTTTCCGCACACTTCACCGCCGTTCGCCCCCGCTTCCAGTCCAATTTGCGCGACCTTCCGTCACCAGCGCAATCGAGCGTCGACTTGGCCGGTGGAGGTACACCCCATGCCCCGTGTGATTCGCGATGACGACATCGGCAGCTGGCATCACGTGATGAACCGCGGCATCGCACGTCGTCCGGTCTTCGAGTCTCGCACCGACGTCCGGCTCTTCCTCTCGAAGGTGGCTCGAATCGTCCGCCGCGGCGATCTCGAGCTCCATGCCTACGCGGTGATGACCACCCACTTCCACTTGCTCGTGAGAAGCCCGTGTGGCCACCTGTCGAAGGCGCTTGCGTGGGTCGAACTCGAGTACGTCCGTTGGTTCAACCGCAGCCGCAAGCGCGACGGGCCCCTCTTTCGCGGACGGTTCCGGTCGTGTCCGATCACGAACGATGTCTATCGACGCACGATCGAGCTCTACGTCGACGCGAACCCGGTCACTGCGCGCCTCGTCACGGCAGCAGCCGACTATCCATGGTGCAGCGCCCATCACCAGCAGCGAGCGAGCTGGCCTCGTTGGCTCGCCGGAAGGCCGGTCGATTCGGGTCGCGATCGCTCCGCCGCCAGTGACGCCAGCGCCGGTGCGGAGGGCGACGTGAAGACGGCAGTCTGGCTCGTCGAGCGGCGCCTGCGCTCCCGCCGCGGACGCGACCTCCAGGACCCGTTCGACGAGCTGGTCCATTCCTCGCCATCGCGTGTCCTCGATTGGATGCGGCGCAAGGCACGAATCGCCGATGGAACAACTCCTGGTTTGCCGGTCGCAACACCCGATGCCGTACTGCAAGCACTCGGCCCGCCGGTGGGCGCCGATCGGCGGCGCCGTGCCACCACATCCGGGCTGCTGCGATCGCTCTGTGGTCTCGAGTGGCGCGAGATCGGTGCCCTGCTCCAGATCAGCTCGACCACCGCGCACGACGCCGCCGTGGAACATCAGCGGTCGTTGCTGATCGATTCCGGCTACGCCGCTGCAGTCGCGGAAGTGGCGGCGGCCGTGATTGGGGGATGGAGCGGGCGAGTCGGACAGAGTGTGCGGAAAACATCGGCGTAGGACCCCCGGATCGGTACGACGGGCGTCGGTACGACGGACGGCTACTTCACGTAGCCGAGTTCCTTGAGCTTTTCGATCGTCTGCCGCTCGAGCTCGGCGCCGGCGGCGCCGGTGGGGGCTTCGGGCAACGGCGGCGGCGCGTAGGGCGCGTACGCCCGGATGACGGGCGGGATCGGCAAGGGCCACGGGTCGAACGCCTCGGCGATCGGGTGGCCCGGCATCGCGCTCGTCCGCGGCAGGCCGAGCAGCGCGAGCACCGTCGGCGCGACGTCGAACACACTCGGGATCGAGGAGAGCGTCGCGGGGCCGCGCACACCCGCGCCCCACGCGAGAAACACGCCGCGCGGGCCGTGCTCGTGGCCGAGCCGCTGCTGGTCGGTGTACTCCCAACCGTGATCGGAGACGAGCAGCACGGTCGTCTGCGCGTCGGCGAGTTTCAGCACGCGGGCGAGCAATCGATCGGCGTACTCGTAGTAGTGCTCGACCACACCGGTCAATCGCCACGCGCGATGGCTGATGTTGTCGATGCCCGGGAGATAGAGCGCCAACAGGTCGACCGGCGACTCCGTGAGCAGCCGCTCGCTCGCCGCCACGGCGAGCGCGTCACCCATGTAGATGTGCCGGAAGACGTCGAGCAGCCGCAGCCGCACCCGAAAGTAGGCGCGATCATCGTCGGTGAGGTCGGCGAACATCGGCAGCTCGAGCAACTGATCGGCATCGTCGCCTGGATCGTGGATTGGCAGCGCGGCCAGCTCGGCGAAGAGGCTTTCGGGGTAGGTGAGCTTCGTCGACGGTGGCGCCGATCCGAACTTCTTCACCAGCAGCGCCGCGTGCGAGAGGTTGTTGTCGGAGACGAGCGCCCCGTTCACCGGCTCGGCCGGCCAGCTCGCATACCAGTTGATGACCGCAACGCGCCGCCCCGCATCGGAGAGGATGTTCCAGAGCGCCGGCACGCGCCGGTGCTGCGCCGTGATCGGCGACTCGTGCAACAGCTCGTTCGAGTAGAGCAGGTCGGCCAGCTCGCGGAGCCCGACGAGCGGCGGGATCCACGCCATCTTGCGCAGCCGCTGCACCCCGCGCAGGAGCCCCGGGATGCGCGTCTCGGTGAAGTCGAACACGCCGTGCTCTTCCGGCTTGCAGCCGGTCGCGATCGTGGTCCAGAGAATCGGCGACCAGGTCGGGAGGAAGGTCTCGAGCGGCCCGCTGACCCCCTCTTGCACCAGCTTGGCGAAGGTGGGGAGCTGCCCCTTCTCGATCAGCGGCGTGAGTCGCCGCCATTCGGCTCCATCGACGCCGATCAGGAAGACGCGCCGCGCGGTCGTCGCCGCAACGAATGGCTCCGCCGCCGGCGGTGTCGCGCGCCGCGCATGCCACGTCGCGTCCACCAGCAACAGGAGCGCGAGCAGCGGAGCACCGAACCGCGCGCCGAAGTACACAACGCCCGAGTTCCCAACTCGCCTCGCGAGCCAGCTCGCGACGCGTGACTCGAACCACGCGAGCAGTAGACCCGCGATCACGAAGCCGATCGCCCACGCCCAAAGCCCGGCGAGGCGCCCCCGCATCAGCTCGGCAGGCGCATGCACCACGGCGGCAATTCCGGCGAACACGAGCCCCGCGGCTACACCACTTGCAACGGTGCCGCCGGCATTTGTGCGGCCGCGATTCGTGCCGCGTGCAGTCGTGCCGCTCGCCACGGTCAATCGTGCACGTCCGCGCCGAGCGAGCAGCCCGACAACGCCGCGGAGCAACGCCGTCAGCAAACTTCCCGCCAACAGCAGTCCGCCACCGGCGGCCGTGAACCACACCGCAAGCACGGCTGCATCGCGCGCCCCATCGATCGAGCGGTTCGATCGCACCAGGGCATCGCCTGCGACCAACCCGGCCACCACACCCGCCAACAGCCAGCCGACGATTCGCCGCATCGTCAGGGCCGCACTTTCGCGGCGCTCTCGGTGATCTCGACCATCCGTTCGAGCGCCTTCCGGGCGTTCGCGACGACGGTCACGCGCTCGCCGATCGACAACCGCTCGCGTGCCCCGGTCAACTCATGGACGACATCCCCCGCCTCGACGCGGTTGGCGTCGGGGGCCTTTCCCTTTCGCAACAGATCAACCAGCGCAACGAGGTGCGGCGGATCGTTGCGCGACATCGTCGCACAGCCGCAGCCCATCGATTGATAGGCGGGATCGGGAATGTCGGCGAGGTGCACCACCTCGACGCCGCGGCGCCGCGCCAGCTCGCGCGCGTTCCGGACGAAATGGCCCTCGGTCGCGATCGCCAGCCGATCACCTGGTTTGGCTTGTTCGACGGCATTCCAGAGGTAGCGCGTCGAGCCAGCACCATCCGCCGCCTGCACCACCGCGATCGGGCTCTCCGGATGCACCAGCACCTTGAAGCCGCGCGTCCGCCAGTAGTCGACCATGTCGACGCGGAAGATCGTGTGAACCCCGCAGTAGCTGCCCCACAAGATCACACGCGCGCGATCGAGCCGCTCCTGCTCGCCCGCCTCCAGCGCCGCGACGCGCATCCGCGCGCCCTCATCGCCGAGCCCCCACAGGAACTGCTGCTCCTTCGGTACGCCGGTCCACCAGCACGCGACCTCGCCGAGGTGCTTGTCAGGCACGAACAGGATCTTCTTCCCCTGCGCGAGTGCCCACGCCATCACCGCCTTCGCATTGCCCGAGGTGCAGACCGCTCCCCCACTCTCGCCGGCGAGCGCCTTCACGCGCCCCGACGTGTTCATGTAGGCGATCAGCAGCAGCTCGTCGCCGTAGCGCGCGCGCAGCTCTTCGAACGCCGGACCGACGTGATGCTCCTTCGCAAACATCTCGAGCGTGCAGCCGGCCCGCGGGTTGGTGATGTAGACGCGCTGGTGCGGATGGGCGAGCGTCGCGATCGCGTCGGCCATGAAGTGGACCGCCGACTCGACGATCAGCTCGGCGCCGTGGTTGTTTCGCGCCTGCAACGCCAGCTCGTAGCTGTCGGCGACGCGGCCGCCATACCGCTCGACCAGTTTCACGATCTCGCCGCCCATGTAGTAGTGCGCCAGCATCAACAACCGCGGCCCGAACTCCGCGAGCGCCGGCTGCAGGTGGCGATCCATCCACGGCAGCACCGACTCGGGCGTGCGATCGGGAAGCGCCAGGTACTCCTCGGCGTACGGTTTGAACTCCTCCTGGTACCAATCGAGCGGCAGGTCGGTCTGGCAGATCGGGAGCCCCGGCTCGATCTGGATGCCGCTCGAGCGGAAGAGCGTCTCGATGGTGCGAGTGGACATGCCGCGCAGTTCTAGGGAAGCTCGCCGCATGGACAAGCATCGCGCGCCTCCCACCGCGACGCCGGAGCGTGTCGAGCCCGACCGCAGCGACCCCATCGAGCTCGTCGAGTGTCCGCGCGATGCATTCCAGGGCTACCAACGCGCGATCCCGACGGCGCGCAAGGTCGCCCATCTGCGCGAGCTGGTGCGCGCCGGCTTCAAGACCATCGACTTCGGTTCGTTCGTGTCACCGAAGGCGGTGCCGCAGATGGCCGACAGTGAAGAGGTCTTCCGCGAGCTGTCGGCGAGCGGCGCGACGGCCGGCGTCGACTGGATCGGCATCGTCGCCAACGAACGCGGCCTCGAGCGGCTGCTCGCGCTGCCCGGCGTTTCGACCGCCGGCTTCCCCTTCTCCTGTTCCGACACGTTCCAGCACCGCAACACCGGCGCCTCGATCGCGCAGAGCTGGGCGCGGCTCGACGCGCTGGTCGCCGGAACACGCGCGGCGGGGCGGCGGCTCAACGTCTACCTCTCGATGGCGTTCGGCAATCCGTTTGGCGATCCCTGGTCGCCGGCACTGGTCCTCGACGTGGCGCGCCAGCTCGTCGACCATGGCGTGACGAGCCTGCAGCTCGCCGACACGGTCGGCAGCGCGACGCCCGCGGTCATCCGGGAGCTGTGCACGAAGGTCGGCGCGATCGGCGCGGCGCCGTCCACCGCGTCCACCGCGTCCACCACGCGCGGCATCACCCTCGGCGTCCACCTCCACGCACGCGCCGACGACTTCGCGGCCAAGGTCGATGCGGCGCTTGCGGCCGGCTGCCGGCGTTTCGACGCCGCCCTCGGCGGAGCCGGCGGCTGTCCGTTCGCGGGCGATGACCTCGTGGGCAACCTGCCGACCGAGGCGCTCGTCGCTCACCTTGCGCAGCGCGGCCATGGCGTCGGGATCAGCGCCGCCGCCTTGCAGGCCGCCTCCGCGTCCGCCGCTGCGCTCATCCACGGCTTTCAAGGAGCGGCAACGCCATGAGCCCCAGCGCACCGCTCGTCCTTATCGAACAGCGCGGCCGCGCCCTCGTCCTCACGTTGAATCGCCCCGCGGTGAAGAACGCGCTCTCCGCCGAGCTGATCGCCGAGCTGCACGCCGCGCTCGACACCTCGATCGACGCCGCCGAGACCAACGAGCGCTTGCGCGGCGTCGTGCTGACCGGCGCCGGACCCGACTTCTGCGCCGGCGCCGACTTGAAGGTCCTGCAGCAGCTCGCGACGCGCACCTTCGCGGAGAACCACGACGACTCGCGCCAGCTCGCCCGCCTCTTCGCGCGGCTCCATCGACTGC
This sequence comes from uncultured Phycisphaerales bacterium, assembly GCA_964426265.1. GTDB lineage: Bacteria > Planctomycetota > B15-G4 > B15-G4 > SIAN01 > SIAN01. The sequence continues at coordinate 9,267 of CAYRQC010000342.1, forward strand.
GGCTACCGGTGGTCGCGGCGGTGCGCGGCTTCGCGCTCGCCGGCGGCTCGGGCCTCGCGTGTGTTTGCGATCGCGTGGTGGCGGCGAGTGACGCCCACTTCGGCTTCACCGAGGCGCGCATCGGCTTCGTGGCGGCGATCGTGGCGCGCTTCCTGATCGACCGCGCGGGGCCGCGCGTGGCGCGCGAGTTGTTGCTGTCGGCACGCCGCATCGAGGCCACTGAGGCGCTGGCACTCGGGCTCGCCGATGAGCTCGCGCCCGCCGACGAGGTCGTGCCGCGCGCGATCGCGTGGATCGAGTCGCTGCAAGGCTGCTCCCCCTCCTCGCTCGCGCTCACCAAGGAGTTGCTCGCCGATCTGCCGGGCAAGAGTGTCGAGCTGGCGCTCGGCTTCGCGGCGGAGTTCAACGCCCGCACGCGCGCCACCGCCGACTGCAAAGAAGGGGTCGCGGCGTTCCTCGAGAAGCGCAAGCCGAGGTGGCTCACGGGACCGTGAGCAGGAGACGCCTGAGGATCGTCGCCGCGATCGCGCTCCTGGCCACCAGCACGACCGCGATCGCCTGGCTGCCGTCGTTGGTCGCCGTGCCGGTCACCATCGACGGACCGCTCTTCGGTCGCTCCTTCGTCGTCTGGTTCGTCGCGCTCGCGGCCATCGCGGGCGCTTCGTTCCTCGCCCTCGCGACCTTCGCGGGACGCGCGCAGCACCGCGGCGAGGCGCTCTTCGCGGGGCCACCGCTGCTCGCGATCGCACTGGCGCTCCGCCTCTTCGCCGCGGTCGCTCCGCCGTGGCTCTCGGACGATCTCTGGCGCTACCTCTGGGAAGGCCGGGTCGAGCGCGCGGGCTTCTCGCCGTACGTGTATCCACCGGACGCGCCCGAGCTGGCGGAAGTGCGCGGCGAGGCTTCCGGGCTCGGCACTGCCGACGATGAGGCAAGCGGCCGCGACCTCCACGCGCGCGTCGCCCATCGCGACATCCCGGCGGTCTATCCGCCGGCGGCGCAGCTCCTCTTTCGCGTCGTTCCAGAAAGCGTGACACTCTGGAAACTGCTGGTCGCCGCCGCCGACTTCGCGGTCGCGATCGGGCTCGTGCGAGTCCTGCGACGAACCCGGCGACCGATTGCCACGGCGCTCTTCCATGCCTGGAACCCACTCGTCGTGCTGGAGGCGGCCGGCAGCGGCCATGTCGATGCGATCGCCTGGTCGTTGTTGATGCTGGCACTGCTGTGGCACGGGCCGGCCCGCGGCGGCGAGCTCGTGCGCGGGGCCCTCGCGGGGCTGGCCGGCATGGTGAAACCGCAGGCGTTCGTCCTCTGCGTCGCCTTCGCGGTGCAGCGCCGCTGGCGCGCGCTCACGTCCGCCGTGGTGATGGCGCTCCTCGTCTGGCTGCCGTTTGCCGGCGATGGCAGCGCCCTCTTCAACGGCCTCGGTCGCTACGCGCACGACTGGGAGTTCAACGGGCTCGCCTACCCGCCGCTGGTGCGCGTCGCCGAGTGGTTGAAAGGGTGGCTCGAGGCGCTGCCGTCCCAGCCACTCGACCTCTGGAGAGTGCGCGAGATCGGCTATGCGATCGTGCCGAACCAACTGGGGCGCAAGCTCGCGCTGCTCCTTTTCGCATGGATCGCGTGGCGACTCGCCCGCTGCCTTCGCACACGGCCGCGGCTGCTCTGCTTCGCGCTGCTCGCCGCGTTCATCGCGACCGCGCCGGCGGCCCACCCGTGGTACATCGCCTGGCTCGCGCCGTTCTTGCCGCTGCTCGCACCGAGGCTCGCGCGCGCGCCACTGCTGCTGACGACGACGACGCTGCTCGCGGGATCGGTGAAAGCGGCGAGCCTCGTCTCCGGCGAGTGGGTGGAGCCGCCGTGGGTCGCGCTCGTGACGTGGGTGGCGCCGTGTGTGATCTTCGCGCTCGACGTCTGGCGGCTGCCGCCGAGTGCCCTCGACGAAGCGGAGTCAGCGTGACGAGCCAGACGACAGCGATGAACTACGACCGGATCGACTGGCACACCGGCGGCGACTTTCCGAAGGAGCTGCCTTCGGAGAACGGCGCGACCCACATCGGGATGTTTCTCGCGTGGGCGATCGTCCGCAACCTCGAGAGCGCCGACCTGCGCGCGCGCAGCGGCGCGGAGCTCGACGCCGTTCGTGCGCGCCGCATGACCGGCCGCACGCTGCTGCTCGCGAGATGCGACGGCAGGCTCGCTGACGCCGACCTGTGCGACGAGGGCAACGCCTTCGCGCGCGACTACTACCAAGAAGTGCGCTACGGCTATCTCCGCGACTATGCGCAAACGCTCGCCGTCGGCATCGAGAGCGTCTACCACGTCGCCAATACCTGGGAGGCTTTCGACCAATTGCTCCCGCTGCTCGATCGCGCCTTCCACCGATGGAAACGCCCGCGGCGGTGGTGGGAGTTCTGGAAGCGATGAGTGGCGATTCGGTCAGCGCCGCAGCTCGGTCCGCAGCGCGCTCGCCAGCCGGTCATACTGCTCGTCGTGGTTGTAGAGCTGCGCGGAGATGCGCAGCAGCCGTTGGGGCGGCGCGGGCCAGAGCGGCACCGGAACCTCGATGCGGTGGCGCTCGAAGAGGGCGATCTGCAGTGGATCGAGCACGAGCGGCGGAGCTCCCGCGCGCTCCTGATCGGGTAGCGGCACGGCCGCCAGCGAGCCGACCATGTGCTCGGGACACGGCGGCTGGATCGAAAGCGCCAGCAGCAGCTTCGCGCGCCCGCGCATCACCTGCTCGTGATTCCGCCGCCGGACCTCGGCCCACCCACCGGCCACGGACCCGCCCATGAACTCGATCGCCTTGGGAATCGCGAGCCACGGCGTCGGATCGAAAGTTCCAGGCCAGTCGAACTCGAGGCGGAAACGCGAGCGATCGAGCCGCTTGGAGTTGGCGCCGTGGCTGATCGCGAGCGGCCGGATCCTGGCCTGGCGATCGCGCCGCACGTGGAGCAGCGCCGAGCCCTTCGGTGTGCACATCCACTTGTGGCAGTTACCGGTGTAGTAGGCCGCGCCGAGCGCGCCCAGATCGAGATCGAGCTGACCCGGTCCGTGCGCCCCGTCGACCAGCGTGTCGATCCCGCGGCGATTCAGCTCGCGGACGATCGGCGCCACCGGAAGCACGAGGCCGGTCGGGCTGCTCACGTGGTCGATCAGCAGCAGTCGCGTGCGCGGCGTCACCTTCGCAAGCACGCGTTCCTCGACGACGTCGGCCGACTCGATCGGAAACGGGAGATTGGCGACGACCACCGTCGCGCCCGCGCGCTCCGCCACGAAGTCGAGTGCGTTGCGGCTCGCGTTGTACTCCTGGTCGGTCGTGAGCAGCTCGTCGCCGGGCTCGAAGCGCAGGCTCCGCAGCACCGTGTTCACTCCGGTGGTCGCGTTCGGGACGAAGGCGAGGTCGTCCGAATCGGCTCCGAGAAAGCGGGCGAGCGCGCCGCGGGCGGCGTCGAGATGGCTCTCGAGCTCGCGATGGAGGACGAGGACCGGCTCGCGCTCGATCCGTCGCTGCCACTCGCGCTGCACTTCGAGCACCGGCTCCGGACAGGCACCGAAAGAGCCGTGGTTCAGGAAGTCGATGGTCGGATCGAGGTTCCAGTGGCGGCCCAGCTCACCTTGCTTCGATGGCACCTTCACGGATGGGACATTCACGCGCAGGATCCTCGGCGATCGGCCAGGGCGATTGGATAGAAGGGCCGCGAAGCTAGCAGACCCGGAAGGAGGTCGCCGCGATCGAGCGCCGAACGCATCGAACCGTAGTGACCGCGCTGCTGGTCGCGGCGGCGGCGATCCGCCTGCTCGGCATCCGCTTCGGGCTGCCTTTCCCGTTCGCCGCGACCGACGAGCACCTCGTCACCGACCACGCGATCGGCCTCCTCTCCGGCGACTGGAACCCCCACTACTTCGCCTATCCGTCGCTCTGTTTCGAGCTGCACGCGCTTGCCTATCTCGGGTGCTTCGCGCTGGCGGCAGCGCTCGGGAGAATCGAGTCGCTGGCGGCATTTCGCGACGCCTTCTGGGTCGATCCGACCGCGCTCATCCTGGTGAGCCGCGGGGTCACGCTCCTCTTCGCGCTCGCGACGATCTGGGCCGCCGGACGGTTGGCAGCGGAACTGGCGCTCGCGTGCGGAGCACGCCGCGCGCGACGATGCGCCGCGTGGATCGGGATGGCGGCGCTCGCCTTCTCGGCGCTGCACACGGCGAACTCGCGGTGGGCGACGGTCGACGTGCCGATGCTCTTCTTCGCGACGATCGCGCTCACGCTGGCACTTCGCCATCTGCGGCGCGGCGGTGGCGGGACGGCGGCCGGTGCGGCGCTCAGCGTCGGGCTCGCCGCGTCGTGCAAGTACTACGCGGCACTCTTCGCGCTCCCGCTCGCGGTCGCGATCGTGGTGCGGGCGATCAGCGACGCGGCCTCGCGACCGGCAGCCTCATCGCTGCCTGATCCATCGAGCGCGCGGCGGTCACCGCTACGGCTCGCGGCAATGCGGCTCGCGCTGGCCGGCGCGTTCACCATCGGCGCGTTCGGCGTCACATCGCCCTTCGTCGTGCTCGACTTCACGACCTTCCGCCATGAGCTTGCCCTCTTGCAGGACCACATGGAGGGCGGCCATTTTGGCCACGACCCGACTCGCTCCGGCGCCGTCGTCTACGCCGCCCATCTCGTCGGCCCCGAGATTGGTGGGTGGCTCGTCGCGCCGGCTGCAGTCGGGCTTCTCGTGGCGCTGTGCCGCCGCAGTAGCCGCACCGCAGCAATCGCACTGCTGCTGCACACCGCCGCCCACTTCACGCTCATCGCAACCTTCAAGGCGCAGCCGATCGACTATCTCCTTGCACTGCTACCGGCGCTCGCTGCCTTCGCCGCCGTCCTCGCCACCGCCTTCGTCGGCAATGCCGTCGCGCGCAACGACGTCGTCGACCGCAAGTCCGCCGGCATCGCC
>CAYRQC010000343.1:0-3889 GCA_964426265.1 uncultured Phycisphaerales bacterium
GCGTACCTCGGTCCAACGCCTGGATCTCGAGAAGTGGCGCCACGGCGTCGGACTACGTCGACCTCGGGCCGAGCGCCGCGATCGAGACGGCGATCCGTGAGTATCTCGCTGCCGCAGTCGGAGTTCGCGGCGCGATGGCACTCGGTACGACCGACCAGCGCGCGGCGCTCGCATCGTCGCTGCGCCAACTCGTCTGGGATCCGCTCGCGCCGCACGTCGGTGACGCGAAGCTGGTCCTGATCTGCGCCGACGGCGTGCTCGCGACGTTGCCGTTCGGGTTGATCGTGGACGAGAGCGGCCACCACCTGATCGAGACCTACGCGTTCCGGCAGGTCGACGATGTGAGCTCGCTCGCGCGGCCGCTCCAGCCGGCGCATGCCTCGGTGCCGGCGCCTCCATCGCTGTTCGTCGCGGGCGCGATCGACTACGAGCGCGGCGCCGCGCTCGCAAAGGGAGTCGTCGTCGACGGTGAGCTGCGCGGCAGCTTCACCCAGATTTGGGATCCGCTGTCCGAGACTCGTCGCGAAGCCGACGGTATCGCCGCGCGCCACGCGCGCAGGTTCGCTGACGCGCCGCGCACGTTTCTGCTCGAAGACACGCCCACCGAAGAGCGCCTGAAAGCGGAGCTGCCGAAGTACGACGTGCTCCACCTCGCGACCCACGGCTACTTCCTGGTCGAGGGGCTCGAGTCGATCAACGACACGCTGCGCAAGGACGAAGAGCGCGATCGCTTCGAATCGCGCGAGCACCACCTCGTCGCCGGCTACTGGCCGGAGTTCTTGTGCGGGCTGGTCTGCGCCGGCGCGAACCACCCGCAGCCCGGCCGTGACAACGGCCTCCTCACCGGTGACGAGATCTCCGCGCTCGATCTCTCGCACTGCGATCTCGTCGTGCTTTCGGCCTGCGAGACCGCGCTCGGCAAGCGGCAAGCGGGGGAAGGGATGCTCTCGCTGACGCGCAGCTTTCGCATCTCCGGCGCGCGCACCGTGATCAGCTCGCTCTGGCAAGTCCGCGATGACTCGACCAAGGAGCTGATGCTCGACTTCTACGACCGGCTTTGGACCACGGGGGAGAGCAAGCAGGACGCGCTGCGGGACGCACAGCTCGCGATGTTGCGGCGCAACCGTGAGAAGTACGGCGACACCAAGCCAGCAACATGGGGGGCGTTCGTGTTGACGGGGGAGTCTCGATAGCGGCGCAGGTCCGGCTCGCGGCTCGTTGGCTGCAGCAGCGTCGCGATTCCGGGCGGGCCATCCCATTCAACCGCCCGCGATGCGATCCTTCAGTAGCAGATAGGCGAGCGACACCACCGCCATCAGCACGACGAAGAGCAGCGTCCAGCGCAGCGCGATCAGCTTCCAGTAGAGCTCCCGTTGCAGGCGCGCTTCGAGGAGCCGCTCGATCTCGGCGAGCTTCTGGTCGATCCGCTTCTCGATGAGATCGAGGAAGAGTTGCGCCTCGAGCTTCGCCTTCTGGATCGTCTCTTCGGCGAGCCCGCCGGCCAGCGCCTTCGCCTCATCGAGCTTCAGCTTGACGTAGGCGTCGACCTCATCGCGCGCCGCCTTCCCGACCTCCGACTTCAACAGCGCCTTCGGATCGCGCAACAGCGCAATCCCTTGCTTCAGCTTCTTGACGCCGTCGAAGAGGCCCATTGCGCGAGGTTACAAGCTCTCGGTGGCCGCCGGTGGTCGGAGCTGCGATCCCAGTACCGAGCAGTGCAAAATGGCTGCGTCGGCCGACCAAACCTCCCCGACCGCGCGCCAGCGCCGGTCGGCTGCGTTCCGCGCAACTCGCGCCACCCGCAGCGTTGGCGAGGGTGATGGGACTTGAACCCACGACCTCTAGCGTGACAGGCTAGCGCTCTAAACCAGCTGAGCTACACCCCCGAAACGAGCGCGGGGAAGATAGGGCGCGACGCGCAAGCGTGCAACAGGCTCTTCGAGGCACGCTCGTAAGATGCACCGCCTAATTGGACCGGCTTCACGTGCGAGGAGAACTCTTGGGCCGCCGAGCCAGCAGCAAGGTCGTCGAGGCCGCCGATGTCGCGGGCGCGGTCGACTCTCCGGTGGTCTTCATCACGCGCGCCGTGGAGTTCGCCGCGGCGCACCGGTTGCAGAACCCGCGGCTCTCCGATCGCGCCAACGCCCGCCTCTATGGCCCGTGTGCGCACAAGGGCGGCCACGGCCACAACTACACGCTCGAGGTGACGCTCCGCGGCGCGGTCAATCCGGCCACCGGGATGGTGCTCGACCTCAAGAAGCTGAAGGCGGTGATGGAGCGCGAGATCGTCACGAAATGCGACCACCGCAACCTGAACCTCGATCCCGACTTCCTGCGTGGTGTGGTCCCGACGGCGGAAAACGTGGCGATCGGCTGCTGGCGGGTGCTCGAGCGCCGCCTGCCGCCGCGCCTGCTCTTTCGCGTCCGCCTCTATGAGTCGGTGCGCAACTTCGTCGATTACTACGGACCGCCGGGCGGCTACGGGCCGCAAGGCGGCGCGGCGAGCCAGCGATGACGCCATCGGTCGTGGTGACGGGCGCAGGCCGCGGCATCGGCCGCGCAGTCGCACTGCGTTTCGCGCAGGAGCACTGGGCGGTGACCCTCTTCGCGCGCACCGCGAGCGAGGTCGCGGAGACGCGCGCGGCGGTCGAGGCGGCGGGCGGCCAAGGCCTGGCCATCGTCGGCGACGTCGCGCGCCGGACCGACGTCGAGGCGGCGATCCGCCAGACGGAGGAGCGCTTCGGCGGCATCGACGTGCTGGTGAACAACGCCGGCCTCTTTCGACTGCAGCCGCTCGAGCTGCTCGACGACGAGACGTGGCACGCGGTGATCGAGACCAACCTCTCGGGGCCCTTCTTCGCGACGCGCGCCGTGGTGAAGAGCATGATCTCGCGCGGCCGCGGGCGAGCGATCGTCAACGTCTCGTCGGAGGCGGGCAAGAAGGGGTTCGCCGGCTCGACGGCCTACTGCGCGAGCAAGTACGGCCTCTGCGGCTTCGGCGACGCGTTGCGCGAGGAGCTGCGGCCGCGCGGCATCCGCGTGATCAATGTGCTGCCGGGGCAGGTCGACACGCGTGCTTGGGACGGCTCCGGGCTCGACCTCGAACGGATCGGCATCAAGCGCGAGCGGATGCTGCGGCCCGAGCAGGTGGCCGACGCGATCGTGCACGCCGTGCTCGCCGACGGCGCCGTCGCCGAAGAGATCCTGCTCAAGCCGTTGTGACCACCACCCGATGCACGAGCGAGCGCACGAGCGGCGCAGCGGCGTCGCGGTGGATCAGGCGTGGGCTCGAGCGTGGGTTGGTGAGCATGTGGAAGCTCCTGCCCTTGATCGTGCTGTCGAGCACGATCGTCGCGTGCGATGGACACGGGGGTCGCGACGGTCGCGACGAACGGGGCGGTCGCAACGGACGCGGCGACGGCGATCTGCTCGGCGATCGGCTGCGGCTCATCGACCTCGACCGTGACCTCGCGTGGCACCTCGGCAACGGGCGGCCGCAGCGGCTCCCGTCAATCGATCTCTGCGGTGACGTGCGCCCCGGTTTTCTCGCAAAGGACGGTGAGACACTCACCTGCGATCTCGTGCTGCCGAGTGAGCGTGTGTGGCTCGATGTCGGCGCGGCGGTGATGCCGATCGAGGGCGAGCCGGTCCCGCCCGCCGCGCGACTCACGGTGGCCCAGTGCGTCGGCGGCGTCACGACGACCCTCTATGACGGCTTTCCGAGCCCCGGCATGCCACCGCTCGCGTTCGGCTTCGGTGATGCACGAATCGAAGTGGCGAGCGGTTCGGGCGATCCGAGTGCATCGGCGCAGCTCGCGTTCACCGTGCGAACGGCCGACGGCGGCTCGCAGCGCACGGTCGCGCTCGCCAACCCGACGCTCTCGCCGCG
>CAYRQC010000344.1:0-3740 GCA_964426265.1 uncultured Phycisphaerales bacterium
ACGTCGCGGTCGCCTATGGTGACGTCTTCGGCGAGATGGTGGCGCTTTCGACCGAGCTCGGCTTCAAGGTCCGCGTGCTGGCCGCGAAAGCATGACCAGCCCGCGCGTCACTCGTCATCGCTACACCGCCCGCCGCGTCGATCCGCACGACCTCTACGAGAAGTCGGTGCAGGATCCCGAGCCCGATATCCACTTGCTCGATCGCTGGTTCCTGAAAGAGCGCGGACGCAAGGCGCTGCGCCTGCGCGAGGACTTCTGCGGGACGAGCATCTTCTGCGCGAAGTGGCTCGAGAGCGACGAGCGGCGCACCGCAGTCGGCGTCGACCTCGATCGGCGCCCGATGGCGTGGGGCAAGCAGCACCACTTCAAGCCGGCCAACCCCGACGGCGCCGACCTCGACCGCATGATCTTCGCGCGCGCCGACGTGCGCACGGCCAAGGTCGGTCGCGCCGATCTCACCGTCGCCTTCAACTTCTCGTGGTGTGTCTTCCAGGAGCGCCGCGCGCTCGTCGACTACTTCCGCGCCGCGCGGGCCGGGCTCGTGCGCGACGGCCTCTTCGCGCTCGATATCCACGGCGGCCCCGAGTCGCTCGCCGTCTGCAAGGACGAACGGCGGATGGGCGGCTTCACCTATGTCTGGGACCAGACGGCGCTCGACCCGATCACCCATCGCTCGATCCGCAAGATCCACTTCGAGTTCCCCGACGGCAGCGCGCGCCGCAACGTCTATCGCTACGACTGGCGCGTCTGGATGCTTCCCGAGACCCGCGAGGCACTGCAGGATGCCGGCTTCGCCCGCGTCGACATCCTCTGGGAGCTCTTCGACGGAAATGGCGAGGGGAGCGGCGTCTTCCGCCGCACCGAGCACGCGAAGAACGAGGACTCATGGGTCGCGTACTTGATGGCGTGGAAATGAGGAGGAGAATCGCGATGCAAGCCCTGCTGCGCCGACTCGCGATCGTGACCCTCGCGATCGCGCTGTTCGCTCCGCCGATCCTCTCGTCTTCCAACGACGAGGGCACGTTCGAACAGCGCGCCGCCCGCGAGTTCATCACCGCGCAGGAGCACTTCACGGCGAGCCGCTTCGACGAGGCGCTCGCCGCGGCGGAGCTGGGCCTCGAGTACGCGCCCGACCATCGGGCACTCCAGGATCTCGCCGCTCGCGCGGCCGAGCAGCTCAAGGACAACGATCGCGCGCTCTTCTGGACGACCACGCTCCTCGAGCAGCTCGGCGACTCGAAAGACGATCGCACGCTCGCGGCAACGCTGGCGGCACGGGTCACGACGCTCGACGTGGTCGGCCAGCAGGCGGCGGAGTCGGTGAAGAAGTTCGAGACGCTCGCCGACAGCATGCTGCTGCTCGCGAAGAGCTGCGCGGCGCGCAAGCTCTACGTGAACGCGGTCGACCTCTTCCTCGCCTGCAAGGGCACGCGCCACGAGATCAAGGCCGAGGTGGAGCTCGACAAGCTCTACGAAAAAGGGGACGTCAGCACGGCGCTGCTGCAGAGCGGCATGGACCTGCGCAAGCGCGAGCTCACCGCCGAGAAGGCGCGCCGCATCGCCGCGCAGGACGCCAAGCACGCGACCTGGGCGACCGCGATGGAGAAGGAGACGCGCGGCTACGACATCCGCACCGACATGGGAACCGAGATCCTGAACGACATCGCGACCGCGATGGACGAGATGAACCGCTTCTATCGGAAGGTCTTCAACACGCGCGGCACGCCAAAGAAGTGTCGCATCGAGACGTTCCGCACGCGCGCCGAGTTCGACGCCGCGCACCCCGGAGAGCCGCCCGAAGTGCGCGGCTTCTACTCGCCCGACGAGAACAAGATCGTCACCTACGACTCGCGCAGCGACGGCCTGCCGCTCTCGGCGTTCTGGTCGACGCTCTTTCACGAGTCGTCACACCAGTTCACCCAGGAGATCAGCAAGACGACGATTCCCGATTGGGTGAACGAAGGGACCGCGAGCTACTTCGAGGGCGCGCGCCTGCTGCCGAGCGGCGCGGTCGAAACCAACCTGATCCCGCGCTCGCGCATCCGCGAGCTCGGATGGATCCTCAAGGCGCGCCAGCCAAAGCTGAAAGACGTGATCTCCTTTCGCGAGGAGGGCAGCTACCCCGGCGACTACTACCCGGTCGGTTGGAGCCTGGTCTACTTGTGCCACAACTTCGAGGACGAGAAGTGCGAGCGCCCCTACCTCGCCGCCTACAACGCCTTCCTCGAGTCGTGGCGCAAGAACAACGAGAAGAGCTCCGCCTTCGACCGCTTCGTCGACTACTTCGTCGCGAAGCCCAAGCGCGCCGGCGTCGCCTCGTTCGAGGACTTCGAGAAGCTCTGGAGTGGCTGGGCGCGCGCGCTCCACGCCGTCTACTTCGGCGGCCCGGAGCAGGCCGACGAGCTGCTCGCCAAGGCGCGCAAGCAGGCGCAGCTCGGCAAGCTCGACGCCGCGGTCGAGAGCTACCGCTTCGCGCTGCGGAAACGGCCGGACGACGCGGCCGCGCTCTTGGAGCTGGCCGACGTGCAGGCAACCCAGAAGCAGACCGACGGCGCCTTGTTGAGCTACCGCCGCGCATTCGCGCTGGCCCGCCAACGCGACCCCGAGTTGGTGGTGCCGGGCCTCACGCGCAAGCACGGCGAGCTGGCCGCCGACTGTCAGACGCGCATCGACAAGCTCGACAAGTCGATCGGCGACGGCATCCGCCAGACGGTGACCGGCTTCGGTGCGGCCGCCGCGGAGACCGCCGAGAAGTATTGGAAGGGCGGCTATCCACGCCAGGCGCTCGGCGTGATCGAGGACGCCATCGACCTGCTGCGCGGCGACCATCGCCTGCAGGCGCTCGCCGAGCAGATCCGCGAGGAGGCCGCGGTCGATCGCGCGCGCTGGCACCGGGTGGCGATCGGGCCGGCACTCGAGGGGTTCGACGGCAGCGGCGGCTTCAAGGTCGAAGGCGCGGCGCTGTGCGCGACCTTCGACCCGACCAAGCAGGCGGTCGAGGAGCATGACCTCGTCCAGTACCTCACCTTGAAGGAGCCGCTCGGCTCGCGCTACGTGGTCGAAGCGCTGATCGATCCCGGTAGCGAAGCGGGCTTCGGCTTCGCCGGCGTCGTCTTCGGCGAGAGCGAGGAGGAGGGACTCCAGGCCGCAGTGGTCACGCCGGGTGGCTCGCTCGCCCTGTTCAAGTACGACGAGGAGAAGGGCCCCGACTTCTCGGAGCCGAAGGCAACGGTCAAGGCGGGAGTGATCCACCTCGGGGTCGCGGTGCAGCTGGTGCCGGGCGCGACGCAAGGCACGCTCACGTTCCTGGTCGACGGGCAACCGGCCGGCCACGAGACGTTCGCCGCGCAGGGATTCCGTGCGAAGGCGGGGCTCTTCGCCTTCGTCTCGCACGCCAAGCTCAGCGAGCTGCGCATTCGGCGGTGAGCGGCGCCAGAGGCTCCCGCGGCAGGCGCAACCGACCACCTTCCGAGATGGCCTCCAGGCGCGCTATCGTGCCGCGGCCACGAATCGAGCACGAATCGAGGCAGGCAACCAAGTGACCGCGACGACGGTGGCGATCGACTGGCAAGGACCGAGCTCATGCACCCCGAGATGAAGAAGATCCTCCACTGGGCCATCGGCGGCGGTTTCGTGGCGCTCGCCGTCGACTGGATGGTCTCGGGCGGCGAGCCGATGGGCACGCGCGCCACGGTCGGCTTCCTCTGCTACGGCGCCGGCTTCGTGACCGGAGGCCTGCT
>CAYRQC010000345.1:0-5181 GCA_964426265.1 uncultured Phycisphaerales bacterium
CGCCGTTTGACGCCGCTGACGCCGCCGACCCGGACTCCGATCCGGACACCATGCCGTTTCCCGTGCGGACCGGAATGGACGTCTTGATCGAGGAGTTGGCGCAGGACGAGCAACCCGATATCGAGCTCCTGCGCGGCCGGCGCATCGGACTGATCACCAACCAGACCGGCCGAATCAGCGACGGCCGGTCGACAATCCAGTGGTTCGCGGGGCCTGCCGCAAGGTCACTCGGGATCGATCTCGTGGCGCTCTTCACTCCCGAGCACGGGTTGGACGGCGTCGCTGATGCCGCGGTGAAGGATGGCGTCGAGACGACGACGGGATTGCCGCTCTACAGCCTCTATGGCGAGCGGACCAAGCCGACTCCGGAAATGCTCGCGGGGCTCGACACGCTGGTCTTCGATATCCAGGACGCCGGCGTTCGTTGCTACACCTATCTCTCGACGCTCGGCCTCTGCATGGAGGCGGCGGCGGCACAGAGGCTCCGGTTCATCGTGCTCGACCGGCCGAACCCGATCGGCGGCGTGGTCGTTGATGGGCCACTGCCCGATCCGGGACGCGGGTCGTTCACCTGCTTCCATCCGATCCCGCTGCGCCACGGCATGACCTTCGGCGAGCTCGCGTTGATGATGTGGCGGGAGCGCGGGCTCGAGAGTGCTCTCGACCTCCATGTGGTCTCGATGGAAGGTTGGCGGCGCGAGCTGCTCTTCGACCAGACGGGGCTCCAGTGGGCGAACCCATCGCCCAACTTGCGAACCGTCGCCGGCGAGCTGCTCTACCCCGGTCTCGTCCTCTTCGAGACGACCCAACTCTCGGTCGGCCGCGGCACCGACTTGCCGTTCGAGCAACTCGGGGCACCGTGGCTCGACGTCGCGGCGGTCGCGGCTCTCGTCGCCGATCCACGGTTACGCGCACTGCCGGGAATCGAGCTGACACCGGTCGAGTTCACGCCGACCGCCTCAAAGTTCGCCGGCGAGCTCTGCCATGGCGTCCGCTTCGATCTCACCGCCCGCGATCGCGTTGATCCGCTCGAGCTCGCGCTCACCCTCGCCACCCTGCTTTTCGAGGCCCATCCGGCGACCTTCGACCTCGACGCCATGAACGTCCTGCTCTGCTCCAACGCCACCCTCGCCGCCCTGCACGCCCACCGTCCGGTGGCGGAGATCCTCGCGCACTGGAGGGCCGACGCCGCCGCCTTCACCGAGCGGCGCGCCCCCTTCCTCGACTACTGACCGCGCGGTGACTCCTTGGTGCCAGGCCCAAACCCACCGGGTGATCGGTGCCTGGCACAAAGGACCCGGGTGATCGGTGCCTGGCACAAAGGACCCGGTGGGTTTGTGCCTGGCACCAGGGACCCGCCTATTGTCAGCCCGCGTGAAGATGCAGACGACGTTTCGATCGGGCCTCGAGGTTGCGCTGGCATCGCCACCGCCGCTCCTGCGCGGCGCGCGCTTCGGCCTGCTGATGAACCAGGCGTCGGTCGATCGCGACTTCCGGCTCGCGCACGAGCTGCTGCACGCGCGCTTTCCCGGTCAGCTCGCCGCGCTCTTCTCACCGCAGCACGGACTCTTCGCCGAGCAGCAGGACAACATGGTCGAGTCGGGCCACGGTCGCGAGCCGCAGACCGGCGTTCCCGTCTACAGCCTCTACAGCGAGACGCGTGAGCCGCGGCCCGAATGGCTGCGCGGGCTCGATCTCCTCGTGATCGATCTCCAGGACGTCGGCTGCCGCGTCTACACCTTCATCTGGACGGTCACCTACATGCTCGCGGCGTGCCGCGCGGTGGGGGTGCCGGTATTGCTGCTCGATCGCCCGAATCCACTCGGTGGCAAGACGGTGGAAGGTGCCTGGCTCGACCCGCGCTTCACCAGTTTCGTGGGGCGCGCGTCGATGCCGATGCGCCACGACCTGACGATGGGCGAGCTGGCGCTCCACTTGAATCGCGTGCTGGCGATCGGCGCCACCATCGAAGTGGTGCGTTGCGAGGGGCTGACGCGCGCCATGCGCTGGCGCGATCTCGGCCGGCCGTGGGTGCCGACGTCGCCGAACCTGCCGCGCATCGAGGGCGTCGACGTCTATCCGGGGCAGGTGCTGCTCGAAGGGACGAACCTCTCGGAGGGGCGCGGGACGACCACGCCATTCGAGCTGTGGGGCGCGCCGTTCATCGATCCCTACGCGCTGCGCGAGGCGCTCGGCGCGTTCGAGCTGCCGGGCGTCGTCTTCCGGCCGATCCGTTTCGAGCCGACCTTCCACAAGTGGCAGGGCGAGCCGTGCGGCGGTCTCTACCTCCACGTCACGGACGCGAGAGTGTTCCAACCGTACCGGACGACGCTCGCTCTGCTCGCCACCGTGCGGCGCCTCTGGCCCGACCACTTCGCGTGGAAGCCGCCGCCCTATGAGTACGAGATCGAGAAGCTGCCGATCGACTGCATCGCGGGCGGCGATGGTGTGCGCGGCTTGGTGGAGAGCAGCGGTGGTGACGTCGACTCGCTCGCCGTGCTCTGCGACGGACAGCTCGATCGCTGGCGTGCCGCGACCGCCGCTGCCCGCCTCTACTCCTGAACGAACACTTGACCGAGGACTCGACTGAAGACGTGACAGAAAGGACGAGAATGCAGCTCTCGAAGGTGCACGGTGTCTCGCCGCGGTTCGCTCCGCTGACAACGCTGGTAGCCACGCTGGTGACGGCGCCGCTGATCGCTCTCATCGGCTGCGCGAGCGAGCCCGATCCGCATGCATCGCTGCGCGCCGTCTGGTTTCCGGCTGCGCTCTCCGGCCACGTGACGATCACCAAAGGGGGCGTGCCAGGCAGCGGCTCGCGCATCGACGTCGATCGCGATCTCGATCTCGACGGCGCGAGCCAGGGCGCGATCGGCGTCGACGCAGAGCTCCATGGGCTGCGCCTCGGTGTCGACTTTCTGCCGCTCGGATTCGACGGCTCCAACACACTCGGCCACGACGTCGTCTTCCACGGCGCAACCTACGCGTCCGGCCATGCCGTGGAGAGCCAGCTCGATCTCGACACTTGGGCGGTGCGGCTCGACGGCCCGGTACTCGCGAAAGAGGGCTTCGAGCTGCGCGTCGGTGGCGGCGCCTACCTGTGGCATTTCGACATGGAGCTCGATGACCGCACGAGCGGCAGCTCCGATTCGCGCGCCTTCTCGCGCCTCCTGCCGGCGATCACCGCATCGACACGAATCGACCTCACTCACTCGTTCCAGCTCGGTCTCGACGGCGCGTTCGCGGCCATCGGTGGCGGGCGCCGGCTCTCCGATGCGGCGACGACACTCTCCTATGCCTTCGAACCGCGATTCCTGGTCACGCTCGGCTTTCGCTGGCTGCGCTACGAACTCAACGAAGACACCAACGTCGGCACCCTCGACCTCTTTGGCCCGACGCTTGGACTCACCGTTCGGTTCTGATCCGGCGAGCGCGCGGGTTCCATCTCCGTACCGATCCGGGATCGGTACGCCGACGTTTTCCGCACATTCACTCCTCGCTCGCCGCGCCGATCTCCTTCCAGACCTTTGCGAGGCTCTCGCCGAAGACCGAGAGCTCCCACGCGCACGACCAGCCGAACGGAGTGAGCTTCACGGTGTAGTCGTTGGCGCGCAGCTTGGCGGCGAGGTCGTGGAGCCACTGCTTGGCGAACGCGGGATCGGCGTTCTCGCCACCGAGGTGGGTGAAGGAGTGGAGGACGACGCTCTTCAGGCCACGTTTGTTGGCGAGCCACTTCACGTGCTTGTGGGCGTGGCGAAGCGTGCGCTCGCGGGCGTTGGGATCGACGTCGGCGGCCTGCGCGTGGGCGAAGACGACGACGGCGTCGGTGACGGCGTCCGCGGCGGCGGGATCGGCGAGCTCGGGCAGCGTCACGACGTGGCTCGTCCAGCCGAAGCGCGCGGCTTGGAAGGTGAGGAGCTTCATCGCCGGGCGACGATAGCGCGCGGCAGGTGAGCCCCGGCGCTTGGTAGAACGCCGCGCTTTCCCGATGAGGCGGCGAGGCGGCTCTGCGGCGCGTCGCCGTGCGAGCGAGCGACCCACTGGCTGGAGCAAGGAGCGCGCGATGTTCGATGCAGGGATGGTGGTGTCGCTGCTGGTGCTCGCGGCGAGCGGCGCCGCAAACGAGGAGACGGCGGCGATGGGCGACGACCGGAAGTACCTGCTCGAGCGGATCGACGATGCCGCGGTAGTTCAGGTCTACGCCGACGGCTTCGAGAAGCTGGCGCTGCACGACAAGGTCCTCACCTTCCACCTCTGCCAGGCGGCGCTCGCCGGCCGCGACATCTACCTCGATCAGCGCTACGCCCACAACCTCGCGCTGCGCGACCTCCTCGAGGAGACGCTGGTCGCCCTCGGCACGATCGGGCCGGCATGGGAAGCCGCAGCCGACAAGCTCGCCAGTGAAGGGGTCGACAAGGCGGCCATCGCGGAGCTGCGCCGCTACACGAAGCTCTTCTGGATCAACAGCGGGCCGTTCAACAACATCACGTGCCGCAAGTTCCTGCTGAAGTGCACGGCGGCGCAGCTCGCGGCGATGGTGACGGCCGCCGAGCAGCGCGGCGCGAAGCTCCCGAAGCAGGCGGGCGAGTCGACCGATCAGCTGCTCGCGCGGTTCGGCCCGATCCTCTTCGACCCGGCGTTCGAGCGGATGTGCACCAACAAGTCGCCGGGCGCGGGCAAGGACCTCCTCCTCGCGTCGGCGAACAACCTCTATTCCGGCGTGACGATGAAGGACCTCGAGGGCTTCACGGAACGCTACGCACTGAACAGCCGACTCGTGAAGAACGCGGACGGGAAGCTCGAAGAGCAGGTCTATCGCTCCGGCTTCGATCAGCTGGTGCCGCCGGGGATGTATGCGGGACCGATCGCCGCGATCCAACAGCATCTCGAGGACGCGATCCCGTTTGCCACACCACGGATGGCCCGCGCGCTCGGCGCCCTGATCCGTTTCTACAAGACCGGCGAGGAGGCCGACTTCCGCGAGTATTGCATTGCGTGGGTGGCCGATCAGGACTCGCCGGTCGACACCGTGAACGGTTTCATCGAGGTTTACGTCGACGTGCGCGGCGTGAAGGGATCGTGGGAGGGAATCGTGTCGATCGACGACCCCGACAAGATGAACCAGATCCGCACGATCGCCGCCAACGCGCAGTGGTTCGAGGACCACATGCCGATCGCGTC
>CAYRQC010000346.1:0-4968 GCA_964426265.1 uncultured Phycisphaerales bacterium
CCGCCGCCGCCACCCGGGCTGCCGCCGCCGCCAGGTCGCCCGCCGCCACCCGGGTTGCCGGCGCCGCCTCCAGCTCCGCCGCGCGGCGCGAAACGATTGCGGTAGTCGTTGAGGTAGCTCTCGATCTTGCTCTGGTCGGACTCGGAAAGTTGGCCATCCCCGTTGAGGTGGACGTCGATCCCCTCCTGACTACGGTCGATCGTCATCCAGTCGTGTGACCCGCCTCCTACCGGGAGCTCCCCGTTGTTCATCAGGTCCACCAGCGAGCTGCCCCCGCCTGATGGAGTGCCCGGCGCTCCGTTGCCGGCGCCGCCGAACGGGTCGTCCGGAGTTCCTCCGTCGTCCTTCTTGCCGCCACCTTTGGCGCCGGCGTTGTCGTTGCGGCCGGTGATCGTCGTCGGCAGGTACGGCAGCACCGAGAGGGCAGTCGTCTGGTCCTCCGGAAAGGCGACGACTCGCGTGTAGCGATAGATCTTGAGCTCGTCGGCCTCGAACTCGGCGAATCCACCCACCAGCTCGGGCGCTGCCTGCAGCTCGAGGTCGATGCGGATCGCGCCCGGCAGGCGCTTCTTCTCCGCCATGTCCCAGTCGGTCTCCTCGTCGGCCTTCTCGCCGAGCTGGTCGAGGTAGGTGATCTCGAGATGGCGGATCCGGTCGTGGATCTTCTCGTAGGTGCCGCCTTCGAACGGCTCCTCGTCGACGAACAGGTCCTCGCGCCGCCAGAGCTCCATGAAGTCGTTCGACAGGGTGCTCGAACGGAGTCGGTAGCCGACCTCGTTCACGTCGCTCGCGATATCGGCGGGCGTGTTGTCGTCGGCCTTGGAGTCGGGAAGCCGCCGCAGGGAGTCATTGGTGCAAATGAGATCGATCCGGTCGCCGCGCAGCCCGCCCGGGCTCTGGCGTTGCCCGCGCAGGATCAACCCGTCCTTCATGTTGTAGACGTGGAGCGAGCGCAGGTCGCGTTCGATCATGTCCAGGATGCGTGGACCATCGCGCACGCTCGCGATCTCGATCGCCGCCTCGTCATGCGCCCGGATCGTCCCTTGCAGCGTCGCGAGGAGCGCGGTCATCACGATCGCCATGATCGCGACCGTGACGAGCAACTCGATCAGGGTGAAGCCGGCACGTAGCTGTCGACGCATGAGACCCTCGTTTTTCTCGGTGATCCGTCCCGACCCTGCTAACTCTTCGCCCCCGCACCCTTCGAGCCGTTGTTGGGAGGAACCTCGTCGCGGCCGTTCTTGCCCTTCTTGAGCTGATCGGCGGTCGGGAGCGGTGGAACGTAGGTCTCGATGAGCAGCACCCGCTCCTCATTGTCCTCGAGGCGGTAAGTGCAGGAGATCTTCACATAGCGCGCCCGGTACCGCGTCTCGATCGCGGCGTCCTCATCCTCGGCCTCCTTCTTCTCCTCCTGCTTCTTGTCGCGCTCCTGGCGCTCCTTCTTCTTGTCCTCGGAGAGGTCGGCGGCGGGGGTGACATCGAGCGAGAGGTCGATCGACTGGCACTGCCATTCGAAGCGGATGTCGGCGTAGGCGAAGCGGCTGTCGTAGCCCTCCTCGTCGGTCATCGTGCTGAAGTCGCCGGAGCTGTTCGAGCCCGGCTTCGCCGAGCGGGTGATCTCCGCGAGCAGCGACCGCATGCGGCCGGCGCACAGCGTCGCGAACTTGGAGTCGTAGGTGTCCTTCTGCGCTTCCCCGACGATCTGCAGCATCGGGAAGACGGCGATGGCGACGATCGCGAGCGCGACCAGCACCTCGATGAGGGTGAAGCCGCCGGCGCGGATCCGAGGAGGCGTGCGGCGCGTCCTCATTCGAAGGTGTCCTCGCGCAGGAACTCGGGCTCGATGAAGCGGTTCAGCACGCGCGCCTGGCCGAGCAACCCGGCCACCTGCACGCAGGCCCAGCCGCTCGCCTTGGTGTGATTCTCGTCCATTGCCGGCGCCCACATCCGGATCAGGAAGCTCGGCATGGTGCCGTCGGGCTGGATCGCGACCGAGACCGTGCCGTCGGTGAACGGCTCCTCCTCACCGAGGATCACCGTGTCGAATCGCACCTCCGATGGCAGCTCCCGCCACTCACGCACGGTGAGCAGGAACTCCTCCTCCTCGGCTTGCTTTTCCTTGCCGGGGAGTGGCTCCATGATCGACCGATAGAACTGCCGGGCATCCTTGGTGTTGCCGAGCGCGAACTCGAAGTGGACGACCCGACCGCTCACGATCGCCTCGTTGCGGGCATCGTCGATCGCGCTCGACAGGTCACTCGCGACCGCGTTCAGCGCGCTCTCCGGCCCGAGCAGGTCGTTGACCTTGATCCCGACCACCAGCATCACCGCCATGATCGTGACGGCGATGATCAGCTCGATGAGCGTGAAACCGCCGGCGCGCGGGCTTCGGAGTGGTCCAGACCGGCAGGGGTCAGCGCGGCGCATCGGGCACGGCTACTTGTCCGTCGCTTCCTCGAGCGGCCGGTCGCTCGAGATGTCGCGCGCCGTGCCAAGCGACGCGTCGAACCCGTTCTCCTGGCCGTCTTCGCCGAGCGAGATCACCTCGAACTCACCCGGCTTGTCGCCGCGCTTGATGATCATCTCACGGCCCCACGAGTCCTTGATCTCGTCCTCCGTGAGCCACGGCTTCATGTTGTTCGCCTGGTCTTCTTCGAGCAGCGTCGTCAGGCTGTCGGGGACGTCCTGGTGCTTGCGCCGATACATCATCAGCTTGTCTTTGATCTGCGCGAGCTTCGTCTTGGTGCCGGTCTGGTTGGCATCGTCGATGTAGCCCCAGACCGTCTGCACGACGACCGTGCCGAGGATCCCGAGGATCGCGATGGCGACCAGCAACTCGATGAGCGTGAAGCCGGCGTGGTGGCGCCGTGGGGTGCGTGTGAGGGTTGACATGGTCGGTCTCCAGGAAGCCGTGCTCGCGAGAGCCACTTCTAAGACTACTTGTGGGTCACCGACTTCCCGATCTGCAGCATCGGCAGGATGACGGCGAGCACGATGAAGGCGACGATGACCGCGATCGAGACGATGAGGATCGGTTCCAGCACTGCGGTCATCCGCTGAGTCGCGACGTCGACCTCCTCGTCGTACGAGTCGGCGAGCTGCGAGAGGATGTTGTCGAGCTGACCCGACTGCTCACCGATGGCGATCATGTGGCCGACGACGGCCGGGAACATCTTGCTCTTCTTGAGCGGCGAGGAGATGTCGGTCCCCTCGACGATGCGGTCGTGGATCTGCCCGATGATGTCGGCGAGCACCGCGTTGTCGACGACGTTCTTGACGATGTTGAGGCCGTCGAGGACCGGGAGACCGCTCTTCAAGAGAGTCGAGAGCGTCACCGCGAACCGCGAGATCGCCTGCTTGCTGAAGAGGTCGCCCATGACCGGCAGGGCGAGCTTCACGCGGTCGATGAAGTAGCGCCCCTTCACCGTGCCGCGGATCGACAGCACGGCGAGGTAGGCGCCGACGATCGCCAGGATCAGCAGCAGCCAGTAGTCGGAGAAGAAGCCGCTGACCGACCGCAGGATCACGGTCGGCAGCGGCAGCTGCTGCTTCTTGGCGGTCACCAGCAGGAGGATCTTCGGCACCACGAACTTCATCAGCACGATCACGACCAGGGTGCCGACGGTCACCATGATCATCGGGTACATCAGCGCGGCGGCGACCTTGTTCTTGAGTCGCGCCTGTCGTTTCAGGTACTCGCCGACGCGGCCGAGCACGATATCGAGCTGGCCCGACGCCTCGCCGGCGCGGACCATGTTCACGTAGAGCTCGTTGAAGACCGAGGAGTGGTTGCCGAGCGCGTCGGCCAGCGTGTCGCCGCCCGTCACCCGTTCCCGGACGTCGCGCAGCACCGCCTCGAACTTGCGCCCGCTCGACTGCTCGATCAGCACCTGCAGGCATTCGGCGAGCGGCGTGCCGGCGTGCAGCAGCGTCGCGAACTGGCGCGTGAAGTTGGACAGCTCCGAGGTCGAGATGCGGGCGTTGCGGCGCATCCAGCTCGGCAGCCGGATCTCACGCGAGAACCCCTTGCCGGTCGCCGCCGCCGCGGCCCCTCCGGCGAGCTCGTTCGCGACGCGGATCGACGTGACGTGGACCTTGTCCTTGCGCAGCTTGTCGCGCGCGGCACGCGCAGTGTCGGCGTCGAGGATGCCGGTCTTCGTCTTGCCCGACTCGGAGAGGGCGGTGTACTCGTAGATGGGCATCGCGCCGCCTCAGCTCTCGCCGCTCGTCTCGCCGCCGGTCAATCCTGCTGCGTCACGCGCAGCACCTCGTCGATGGTCGTCACGCCACGCAGCACCTTCTGGATGCCGTCCATGCGCAGCGTGCGCAGCTTCCCGCGCTCGATCGCCGAGCGCTTGATCAAGGTCGCGTTCGCGCGATCCATGACCTGGTCCTTCACGATGTCGTCGATATCGAGCATCTCGTAGATCGCGATGCGCTCGACGTAGCCCGATCCGAAGCAGAAGTCGCAGCCGACACCGACCGTGATCTTGCCGTCGGGGAAGACGTCGGGGACCAGGCCGCACGCCCGGATCTTCTTCTCGGTCGCCTTGTCGGGGACCGTGAGTGTCTTGCAGCGCGGACAGATGCGCCGCAGGAGGCGCTGGGCGATCACCAGCAGCAGTGACGAGGAGACCAGATAGGGCTCGATCCCGATGTCGAGGAGGCGCGTGACGGTCGAGGCCGAATCGTTGGTGTGGACGGTCGAGAAGACGAGGTGCCCGGTGAGGGCGGCGCGGATCGCGATGTCGGCGGTGTCGCGGTCGCGCACCTCGCCGACCATCATCACGTCCGGGTCCTGGCGCAGGAACGAGCGCAGTCCGGTCGCGAAGGTGAGCCCCTTCTTCTCATTCACCTGCACCTGCGAAATGCCCTCGATGTTGTACTCGATCGGATCCTCAATGGTCAGGATGTTGAGCTTCTTGCAGTCCATTCGCGACAGCGCACCGTAGAGCGTCGTCGTCTTGC
>CAYRQC010000347.1:0-5790 GCA_964426265.1 uncultured Phycisphaerales bacterium
CACCGATGGTTCCGGCGAGGCGCGGTTGGTCGATCTGCTGCCGCGCGTTCCGTTCACGGTCACGCTGGAGGGCGGCTCATCAGTGTCCGCGTCCAAGGTCCAGCTACTGCGCGAGCCGCAACCTCTGGTCTTCGAGCCCGGTGAGGAGCTGGTGCGCGAGTGGCGGCTCGGCGCCGGCGCGACCGTGCGTGGCCGGGCTCTCGACGAGCGCGGCCAGCCGGTCGCGGAACGCGAGCTCTGGCTCACGCAGCGCGGCCGCCATCTCGAAGGCGCCGGCGTGGAGCGCGCGTTCTTCGACCAGGCCGATGAGGAGCGGATCGCCAGCTCCGCCACGACCGACGCGAGTGGACGGTTCGTCTTCGAAGACGTCGCGCCGGGCATCTGGTGGATTGGTCCGTCGCTGGAGTCGAGCCGAGTGATCGAATACCCGGTCATCGAGAACGATGTCGAGCGCGTGGCGCGGCGCTTCGAGCTGCCGGTGGACGCGGTCTCGTTCGATCTCGAGCTGCAACTCCATCGTGCGCTCTTCGTGAAGGGAACGGTGGTCGACGCGAGTGGCGCGCCCGCGAAGGCGTGGGTCACGGCGACACCGCAGATCGCGGGTCTCGGCGGGACGATCAGCGTCGGCGTCGACGCCCGTGGTGCATTCGCACTGGGGCCACTCGAGCCCGGCGATTACTCCGTTGAGGCGAACTCGTACGACGCCGCCTCGGCGAGGGCGATTCCGGTCGTCGCGGCGGCGGGACGCGAAGATCTGCTGCTCGAGCTGCCCTCTGCGACGACGCTGCGCGTGCATTGCGTCGATCGTCGTGATGGTCAGCCAGTTGCCGCCTCGATCTGTGTCGTGCAGACGAGTGGTGACGGCACCGTCTGGCTCGGTGGGGCGGGCAGTGACCACGCCTCGGACGACGATTTCAACGCGCTTCCGGCCGGGACCTACGAGGTCGGCGCGACGACGGCGAGCGGTCTCGCGGGCCGGGCCAGCGCCGTCGAAGCGAAGGCGGGCGAGTCGCGCGACGTCCGCGTCGAGCTCGAACCGGGTGCGCGCCTCGTCGTGCGCTACGCGAAGGGGGCGTCCGCGCAACTGCAGCTCTCCATCCATGTCGGCGCGACGGTCTTTGCGATCACCCACCTCGATCTCGGCACCTCGCACGAGTTCACCATCCCCGCCGGCCCTGTGCGCGTCGCCTGTCAGTTGGACGGCCACACCGCGTGGAACAGTGTTGACCTCACACCCGGCGAGCATGGTGAGCTGGTGGTCGGCGACGCGAAGTGAGTTGATCCTGGAACCATGGTGAAGTGGCGCACGGCGACCGCAGCGGTGGCACTCCTCGCATTCGTTGCGTGGGGCATCGCGACGTTTCTCGCGGATCCGGCGCCGCGGCTTGCGCCGGCGCGAGCGGCGCTGCCGCCGACGTCGGCGGTGGCGTCGAGTGGCAGAGGAGTGGTGCCCGGAATCGAGGAGCTGACTTCACCATCGGCTCCCGTCGCCGAGCGCGCTCCTGCACGTGACTCGAAGCCGCGCCATGGGCGTGTACTCGATGCAGCGAGTGGGAAGCCGCTTGCCGGCGCGATCGTCGGTCTTCCCGACTCCGACCGGTGCGGCAAGCTCGACGACGAGGTCTGGTCGCTGACGCAGGCGCACGAGGTGGCGCGCTCCGGCAGTGACGGCGCGTTCACGATTCCCGGGGCGGTCGGCGGACAGCTTTTCACGATTGCCGCAGACGGCTTCGGCGCGGAGCTGATCGACCGCGACTGGCTCGGCGAGGCGGCGAATGCGCCGCTGGTGATCGCACTGAAGCATCCGGGCTGGTTCGTGGCCCATGTAACCGACGACGAGGGGGCGCCGCTCGCCGGGATCGATGTGCGACTGATCGCGCGGGCATACCTCGCGACGTCGTTCCTCTCGTTGCCGCTCTCCAACCTGCTTGGCGATTCGGTGGCGGTCCGTTCGACGACCGACGCGAGCGGCACCGCGACGATCACGGGCGTTCCCGCCGACATCGATTTCGACGCCGAGCTGTTCGAGCGCGGCGCACGTCTGTGGCGCGACACCATTCCGATCCACTTGCGGCCATTGCAGTACTTCCAGAAGCCGTGGCGGCTGCTCGATGGTGTCGCCGTGTCGGGCCGCGTGGTCGACCAGTTCGGCGAGCCGGTGGAGGGTGCGTCGGTCGACGGTCCGTTCGCCCACTGCCAGACGGACGATCGCGGTCGCTTCTTTGGTCTGCCCGCCGAGCTGGCGCCGGCAGCGTTCGTGTATGTGGACGATTCAACGGACGCGTTGCCGGCCCGTCAGTGTTCGTGTGGTTCGGTCGGAGTGGTCGTCGATCCAGGTGAACGCGGCTGTCTCGTCAAGGTGAAGGTCTTCCGCGGCGTGACGCTGCGCGGCCGGCTGGTCTCGCCCGGCTCGCGACCCGTCGGTGGATTGATCACGCTGACGACGGGCAAGGAGCGATCGGAGTTGCGCAATGGAGCTCGCGTCCTCGGTGTCGACGCGACGGAGTTGGCGGCGCACGTCGACGAGGTCAGTGACCCTGAAGAGAGGTGGTACCTGCAGCGTCTCCTCGACTCGGTTACCGAGCTCCACGAGAGATCGGAGGACGGCACCTTCGAGCTCGGAGGGCTCGTTCCGGACGAGCGCTACACGTTGCACGCGCTGTCGTTCGACGGGTTGCTCGAGACGCGCGGGTCGGTCGAGGTGCGCGGCGACCGCAAGGAGCCGGTGGTACTGCGGCTGTTGCCTCGCAAGGTGATCACGGTCGAAGTGGTCGATGGTCGTTCCGACGCGCGCGTCGCGGCCGTCGCGGTCACGCTGCAGGTCCGTGGCTCGGACGGGAAGCTGGTTCCCGAGGATCGACGGCTGCAATCCGACCGGCACACGCCGAAGTCCGAGCCCGATCGGATCGTGGGGCTCGAACCCGGGCAGTACGACCTGATCGCGACGACTCCGAGTGGCCTGGTCGGCGCTCTTCGCGGCTACCGGGTCGACGACACCGACGAGCCGCAGGTCGCGCGTCTCACGGTGCGGCCGGGAGCGGCGCTGAGGCTTCGGAGCGTCACCGTCCCATGCCACGTACGCGTCTCGATCGACGGCACTCTCTTCGACTGGCGCCGCGTGCGGGTGGACCGGACCGGTCTCGACGACAGCGAAGTGGTCGAGCTCCACGGCATCGACGGAGTCACCCCCTTCGATCCCGACGAGCGGTGGAACCCGCGGGTGATCGTCCCCGCCGGACGCCTGACGCTCGAGTGGACCATCGGCGCGACGGCGATCGTGGAGCAGAAGGCCGTCGTGGTCGGCTCGAGCTACGACTGCATCGCGCCGACGCCGAAGTGAGTGGGGGTGTAAGCGATCACGCCTTGCAATGCCGATCAGCCACCGGCCGTGGGAGTCGCCCAGATCGGGTTGGCCAGCTCGCGCCACGACCGGATCGTTCCGCTCGAGCGCGGAACGCTCTCGTCGCCGCCGTAGACGAGGGAGTGTGCCACCTTGCGTTCGTAGTCACCGCGCAGCAGGTCGTCCAGCGCACCCAGCGCGTCGAGCGGTGCGCCGAAGGCAGTCTGCGTCGCCTTGACTTCGATGGCGTGCGCGTGCGAGGCGTCGGCGATCACGAGATCGATCTCGCGGCCCTTGGAGTCGCGCAGGAAGAAGAGGTCGGGGGGGAGGCCGCGGTTGAGGCGCGCCTTCAGGAGCTCGGAGAAGACGAAGGTCTCGAAGATCGCGCCGCGCAGCGGATGAGTGGTGATCTGCTCCGCGCTGCGGATCCCGAGTAGCCAACAGAGCAGCCCGGTGTCGAGCAGGTGCAGTCGCTGTGTTTTCACCAGTCGGCTGGTCAGATTCGAATGCCAGGGAGAGAGCGGCCAGACGAAGTAGCTCGCGCGGAGCGCCGAGAGCCACGCCCTGGCCGTTGGCTGCGACACTCCGGCCTCCGCGCCGAGCGCGGCGAGATTGACGAGCTGTGCGGACCGCCCGGCGCAGAGATGCACGAAGGTGTCGAAGGCGGAGAGCTGCTCGATCGCCAGGACCTCGCGGACATCGCGCTCGATGTAGGTGGCGAAGTAGCTGCCGAGCCATTGCTCCAGTGGAACCTCCGAATCGTGGAGGCGCGGGTAGCCGCCGGTGAGCAGCACCGATCCGAGGTCGCGGTCGGCTCGGCCGGCCGTGGCGAGCTCCTCCAACGACAAGGGCAGCAGGGTCAACAAGGCCACGCGCCCGGCGAGCGATTGGCTGACGCTCTCCATGAGGAGCAGGTTGTGCGAGCCGGTCAGGATGAATCGGCCAGCGCGGTGCGTGTCCTCGTCGATGATTCCTTGCAGGTAGGAGAGCAGCTCGGGGACGCGCTGAACTTCGTCGAAGATCGCGCCGTCGACGAAGCGCTTCAGGAAGCCGCGTGGATCATCCCGCGCCTGTGATCGCACATCCGGCGCTTCGAGGGAGACGTAGGGGTGGTCGGGAAACGTGGAGCGACAGAGCGTGGTCTTGCCCGACTGCCGTGGCCCGGTGACGAGTACCGCAGGGAAATGCGCCGCGGCGCGTCGAAGGACGGGCTCGATCGTTCGGCGGATCATGCCGGCAGAGACTACCGACTGAAGTGGTAAACGAAGGTTAAAGTTTCGTTTACCACCTTCCCCAGGGACCTCCCGGGTGAGCATGACTGGAAGAGGGACCTCAAACCCTCACTCCGGCACCTGCGGACTCGACGCCCTGCCCCCTACTTCAGCAGCCCATTCTCCTTCAGGATCGCCTCCTTCGACTCGGCGAGCTTGTGCATCGCCTCCATTGGCTCCATGTCGCCGTCCACTGCGAGGCCGATGTACTTCTGCGTCTCGGTCAGCAGCTCGTTGAAGCAGGGGACGTTCCAGAAGTCGCGCATCGAGTCGATCGAGTCGGCGAAGGGGGCGTTGTAGTGCGTCGCCTTGCGGAAGGCGTCGCTCTTCAGGATCTCGGTATTGGCGGTGAAGCCGGCCGGCTTGGTGATCCACTTCTCCTGCGTCTCGCGCTTCAGGAACCAGGCGATGAACTGCTTGGCCATGGCTTGGCGCGCTTCCGGGATCTTGGTCGAGATGCTCATGCCCTGACCGCCGAGGCTTGCGGCGCGCGCCTTCGGGCCCTTCGGCACGACGGCGAATCCTGCCTTGTCGCCGAACTTCGCCTCGATGCCAGGGAAGAAGGCGAAGTAGTTGACGACCATCGCGGTCGAGCCGTTGTTGAAGCACTCGACCGACTGGCCGTAGTCCATCTTCTCGGCGCCGTTCGGGCCGAGCTTCAGCAGCGAGCGGTACATCTGGATGGCGTCGACCGTCCCCTGGGTGTCGAGGAAGCCCTTGACCCGGTTGCTGTGGTCGTCGTGCCACGTGCCGCCGTACGCCCAGAGGAGGTTCTGCAAACCCATCGTGCGCGCGTCGTAGCCATTGTCACTCAACAGCACGCAGCCGAAGCGCTTCTGTTCGGGCCGCTGGAAGAACTCGGAGACCTGCTTGAAGTCGTCCCAGGTGTCGGGGACCGCGAGGTCGCGACCGTACTTCGTCTTGAATGCCGCCTTCTCCTTCGCGTCCTCGAACCAGTCCTTGCGATACGCGAGCCCGATCGCGTCGGTCTCGCACGGCGCGGCGAACCACTTGCCACTGCCCTCGGGATACTCGCAGAGATAACGCGCCGCGCGCGCGTGGATGGTGGAGAGGTCGACGACGCTCTTCAGCCAGTCGGTCAGCTCGAGATAGAGGTGCTTCTCTGCACCACGGCCGATCCACTGGCTGTCGCCGATGAGGATGTCGAACTCGGTGGGA
>CAYRQC010000348.1:0-4566 GCA_964426265.1 uncultured Phycisphaerales bacterium
GCTGGATCACGTCGACTGCTTCCAGGGTTGCAGGCGAAGCAGACGATTTGTCTCGTGGTTCAGCCGACGTCTGGTCGCCGCGAACCGCCGAGGTGATGATCGTCGCACCGCTCCGGACTGTGTCGAGTGAGCCGGCGAGGAGTTCCATGAAGGGCCGTCGCATCAACCCGGCTTGCGTGATCCTCTTGCTCGCCGCACGCGTCACCGCTGCGGAGACGACGGAGCGCGTCAGCGTCGACTCGAGCGGCATCGAGGGGGACGACGACTGCAAATGGTCGGATATCTCAGCCGACGGCCGCTACGTCACCTTCGACAGCTTCGCGGACAACCTGGTCGCGAGCGACTCGAACCACGCCGTCGACGTCTTCGTCTTCGATCGACAGGCAGGCACCACCACGCTGGTCAGCGTCAGCTCGGGCGGCGCCCAAGGAGATGCCGGCAGCGACTACCCGAGCATCTCGGCCGATGGCCGCTACGTCGCCTTCTCGAGCGACGCGACCAACCTCGTGTCCGGCGACTTGAACGGCCGAACCGACATCTTCGTGCGCGACCTGCAAAGCGGCACCACGGAGCGGGTCAGCGTCGACGCGGCCGGCGGTGAGGGAGACCGGCCGGCGGGCCGCGCGAGCGTCACGTCGGACGGTCGCTATGTCACGTTCAACTCGTTTGCGACGAACCTGGTGCCCGGGGACACGAACAGCGCGTCCGACGTCTTTGTCTTCGATCGACAGACGGGCACGCTCGAACGGGTCAGCGTCGACTCGACCGGCGGCGAGGCCGACGACGGGAGCTTCATCACCACGATCTCGGGCGATGGCCGCTACGTCGCGTTCACCAGCGACGCGACCAACCTCGTGTCGGGCGACTCGAACGGGCTGCGCGACGTGTTCGTTCACGACGGACAACAACGAACGACGATTCGCGTGAGCGTCTCCTCGTCGGGTGCCGAGGGCCTTCATGGCCGGGCCGACTCGTCGCGCATATCCGAGGACGGCCGCTTCGTCGCTTTCTACAGCGCCGCCGACAACCTCGTACCCGGCGACACCAACATGACGGGGGACATCTTCGTCCACGACCTCCAGACGAGCACCACCGAGGTCATCAATGTGAACTCCGCAGGCGGGTTCTCGACCAAGACGAGCCTCCACCCGCGCATCTCGAGCGACGGCCGCTACGTCGAGTTCGAGAGCCTCGCGAACGACCTCGTTGCGAACGACACGAACAGCACGTCCGACGTCTTCCTTCGCGACCGGCAATTGGGAATGACCCAGCGGGTCAGCATCGACTCGAGCGGCGCCCAGAGCAACGGCTTCAGCCACTCCGGGTCGCTCGCGCTTGACGGTTCCTACGTCACGTTCTACAGCGACGCCACGAACCTGGTGGCCGGTGACACCAACGGCGCCAACGACATCTTTGTCCACCACGTCTGCCTTCCGGCGAGCTGGAGCAACTACGGCACCGGCTTCCCCGGCACCCTTGGTGTGCCGAGCCTCACGGCACAGGGTGACCCGGTGCTCGGCGCAACGCTCGACGTCGACGTGGGCAACTCCACGTCCACGAGCACGCTGGCCTACCTTCTCGTCGGGTACAGCGAGGCGGCGACACCGCTGCGCAAAGGCGGCGAGCTACTCGTCATCCCGGTCTTCACGATCGTCATCGCGCTCCCTCCCAGCGGGACGACGGTGTCGGAAGACATCGAAGACGACGAGGCGCTGTGCGGGCTCGAGTTCTTCGCGCAGACCTTCCTGCTCGATGCGGGCGCAGCGAAAGGACAGGCGACCAGTGCGGGGCTGAAGCTGATTCTCGGACGGTGACCGGCCCGATCGGGAGCAAGGGGTCGCTGCACGCCACTGGAGCGGACCGCGCGACCGTCGGCGCCGGTTGCATGTGCCGGAGGTCCTCCATAGAGTCCCCGCCCCGCGTGGGCGGTTAACTCAGCCTGGTAGAGTACTATCCTCACACGGTAGGAGTCAGAGGTTCAAATCCTCTACCGCCCACCAATGCGGCCCAACGATGTCAGCGAGTCGCGTCTGTGCGCTGCCGCGCCCGATTCGCTCCCGGTGAGCGGCGTTCACCGGAATCGTCTTCTTGTCGGGCGATGGCGTGACCGAGTCACCGCGACCGCGTCGGCGCCTCGACCGACTATGATGGTCGCAGCCGGTGATGCTCGCGGTCGGTGATTCAGGTCGCCGAGGGCGTTCCATGGAGAGCGGACGTGATGGTGCTCGGTGACTTGCTGTGGGTGACGATCAGCACGCTGCTGCAGGCGCCGTCGAGCGGCGCGACTGCGCCCCGTAGCGCAGCCCAAGGCGCGCAGACGGGTGGTCGGCCGGCGTCGGTCCGACCGGCGACCCCCTTGCGCAGCTCGGCGATACCGCTCTCGGCGACCGGACTACGCAGCGCGAGCGGGGGCGTCGTTGGTGGGGGGGGCCTTGGCGGACTTCTGGCGCGTGCCGCGTCGCTCCAGCCTCTTCAACAAGGCGGCGCTGCGACCACCGCTGCACCCTCGACCTTTCAGGCGGCCGGCGGAGGACGGGGATCGTCTCTGGCGACCGCTCTGACCGGATCGGCGGCACCGGCGACCGACGGTGCGACGAATCGCGGGCGCGACGCTGGCGCGGAAACCGTGGTGCTTCCGGCACTCGTCCTGAGCAGCCTCTCAGGGGGACCGCTCAGCGATGCGGAGGCGGAGGCCCTCGTCGCCGCGTTGACGAGCCGCGCATCCACGGACACCGGCGCCGGTCGCTCGGCTCGACACGACCGGCTGCTCGACGTGGCGCCGGATCCCGAGCTGGCGCAGGTCGCCGACCTCCTCGATGGTCGGGCTTCGGGTGGAGCTTCGGTCCCGGCGCAGGCGCTCGATGGCGAGCGGTTGCGGGCGTGGTTCCAGGAACTCGACAAGTCGCGTGACGCCGCGATCACCTTCCTCGAGTGGCGGGACCGAACCGCAGCGCCGCTCGATCTCTTTCGCTCGATCGACCAGAGCCACGAAGGGTTGATCAGCTTCGAGGAATTCGCGCGCGCCATGGTGCTCAACGCCGCGCGCCGGCAGCAGCCCGAGATCGAACCGCGACTGCTCGAGTGGACGGTTGCGACCACCAAGGGCAGCGATCCGGCGGCCGTGACGAGCGCCGACGCGCTCGATGAGCTCTCGTTCGACGAGATCCTCGCCCGAGCGCGGGTTGAGGTCGCGGCCGGCGCGGCGCTCGCGCAGGCAAAAGCGGCGCTCAAACAGCGGCAGCAGGACGCCGCAAGCTCCGAGCCGGGTCCCAATGCCGGCAATGCCACGAGTGGCGCCTCCAAGGCCACGCCACCAACGGGCGGTCCGGTGGCGACCCCGCCGGTGCGACCCAAACCGGTTCCGCGGAAAAAGCCGGCACGGAAGGGCAACTAGGCGGCTCGCCACATCGGTCAGCCTGCCACGATCTTCAGGAACGCCTCCTCGAGGTCGCGCGTTCCAGTGCGCTCCACGAGCTGCTGCGGGCTGCCTTCCGCGACGAGGCGACCGTCGAACAGGACTCCGACCTTGTCCGCCAGCTTCTGCGCCTCGGTCATCACGTGCGTCGAGAAGAGGACCGTCTTTCCGCGTTGTCGGCAGCCGCGGATGAGCTCGATGATCGCTCGCGCCGCGAGTACGTCGAGCCCGGCCGTCGGCTCGTCGAGGATCAACACCGGTGGATCGTGGACGATCGTGCGCGCAATGCCGACCTTCTGCTTTTGTCCCATCGAGAGCTTGTCGCACCGGCGCTCGAGGAATTCGTTCATCTGCAGGTGCTCGGCCAGCTCCGCGATGCGGCGAACGAGCGTTGCATCATCGACGCCGAACAATCGGCCGAAGTAGACGATCACCTCGCGTGCGGTGAGCCGACCGTACGGAGCGGTGTTCCCGGTGAGAAAGCCGATCGCCGATCGGATGCGATCAGGAGCTTCGAGGCCGAGTCCGTTCACCCGGATCGTGCCGCTGGTCGGACGTAGCGTCGTCGCGATCATCCGCAGGGTCGAAGTCTTGCCGGCGCCGTTGGGACCGAGCAGGGCGTAGACCTCGCCGGGCGCGCAGACGAACGAGACGTTGCTGACGGCGCGCTTCGCCGGCGTCTTCCGTGAAGCGGGATACTCCTTCGTGAGCCGCGCGACTTCGATCATGACACCGGCCGTCTCCTCCCATCGGCCCGCGGTACCCTACGGTGTCCGTTTGGCGAAGCAAGTGGGGGCGGAGCAAGTCGGAACAGGAGCGTCGGATTGGGGGCGATGGAAGTCGGTACGGACGACGCGGGTGCCCGCCACGAACGTGCGCGGCGCGCGGCTCTCGGCTTCCTTGCTGCGGCGATCCTGCATGAGACCAACAACGTGCTCACGGTGATGGATGGCGTGCGCCAGCTCATGAAGGCCGGCATGCCGCTCTCCGATCAGATCGGATCGATGATCGACCAACAGCTTGCACGGATGGAGGAGCTGGTCGGAGCGATCCGGCAGCTCGGATCCGAGACTCTCGAGCACGACGCGACGGGGCCGAGCGTCAGCTCCATCACCGCGAGCGTCGAGCGGCTCCTCGAGCTCGCAGGAAAG